>NZ_JBFTKK010000017.1:0-91351 GCF_056395905.1 Arthrobacter sp. 05T444 | reverse complement strand
AACAATGCTTCTGCTCTTTGGTCTCAAAACCGTCCTGCGCTCCTTGCCTGGCCGGGTTGCCACCTGCCAGTCCTGCGGGCTCTCCGTCCACCACCACCTCGAAGAACGCGCCACCAAATTCACGCTGTTCTTCATACCCCTCTTCACCACGTCCAGGTCCTACCGCATCACCTGCTCGAACTGCGGACAGATGTCAACGATCAACTCCCGCCAGAAAAACGCGCTGACCCGCTGACAGCGGCGCCCCGACTTGCAGGCTCATGCCCGGTAATATGCGTAAGCGGCGGCGGCCACTGGTCAGGCGCCTTGCCCATCCGTGGGAGATGTCATTTGCGCAGATAAGTAGCCAGGCACTCACAAAGACAGGTATTCGCCACTGGTGCCTAGTCCGGACGACAAGTGTTGACTTAAAGCCGAAGCAGCCTTGCTTGCCCCGCCGCGGGGGCTCAGCGGCTGCTTCGCCATTTTCCGCTCGCACTGCGTTCGGCGTATGACGGGGCCGGCGACGAAGACGAACTGAAGCCTTCTGAACCCGGGGCTTTGGCACCGGCACTCCTTCGCTCGAATTTCCCAGGCCTGTAGCCCGGACGATCCGTAGTGGGCGGGGCAGGTCGTGAATCCTAGTTGGAAAGCGTCGAAGGGGTTGCCATGAAGCGCCGGCCGCTGCCGTCCTTTGTATTGATCGGTGTTTTGGCGCTCACGGGATGCAGTGGTCTTGCTGCGCGTCAGGCCGGTCCCGGTCCCGTTACCTCGACGGCGAGCCCCTTTGATTGCAGCGAAGCCAAGTACCGCGAGAGCGTGAACCGTGATCCTTTCGAGTGCAAGAACTTTACTTCGACGGCAGGCACCGACTACCGCCACAACCTGACCTGGCTCGCCACGAATCCTCTTCGCATGAGCTTCAGCCGAGTGAACGGGACGCTGACCATGACGGTCCGGATGCCTTGCGGCACGCTGAACGTACCCTCGGCAGTCACTGCCCGCACGCTCACTACTGACCCGGAACGGCTGGCTGAAACAGCCAATGGGTGCTCCGGCACCACGGGGGACATCCGGCGGTGGACGGTCAGCTTCCTGAAGTCGCCCCTGACGTACTCCCTCACGGAGCGGGCCCTCGTGCTCACCAACGACCTGGGCCAGATCGAATTTAAACAGCCTTAGTGTCGTGCAGTGCCCGAGCACGCGGGCGTTTCAAGGGGTCATGTCCTTGGCCGTCAGGCAGCCACTGGAACCCTTGATTTTTCCGCTGCGCCAAGGCCGGCAGCGGCCCAAGCGTGAGCGCGAACCTTCCTACCGAACGTGCAGTCGTCGCACCATCTCGGTGATCCAGATGGGCGCGAACGGGGACGTGCAGCCCGGGGGAGTCGGGTAATCCTTGAGCACCTCCAGGCGCTCACCGATGTCGATTGCACGGGCGCGGTACTCGGCGTGCCCGATCCCGATCTGAGCCAGGCAGTGGTTCATCGCCCACTGCAGGCGAGCCGGCGCGTCTCTCATCTCCGCCTCGATGACATCGAGCAGTCCAGCGAGGTCGAGGCCATCGGGCATTTTCGCCACGCGTTCGGCGGTCAGCGCCCAGCCGGCACTCGCGGCCACTGGATCCACATCGGCGAACCAGGCCAGGCGCAGCTCTTCTGAGTGCGGGTTCTTCTTCACCACGTAGTTCACGAGCCAGTCGTGCACCTTGGGAGTGCGTGCCTCGCGCAACATGAGGTCCAACTCGTCACGCTCGAACGCCTTCGGCCGGCAGATCAGGATCGCCAGCAGTTTCGCTGAAGTGTCACCCGTCTCCCAGAGCTGGCGCGCTAGATCCTGCTGCGTCTTCAGCCGCTTCGCGAGCGTGCGCAGTTTGCTGAGGTTCACACCGTGATCGTCACCGTGTCTCTCGTTCACCTCGCGGGCCCTCGGGTCCTCGAGCGCGGCCAACTCGGCCATCACCTCGGCCATCGCAGTCTCGGCCATTTCAGCCTCCTGTCCGTCACGTGTGAGGTTCAGCCTAGTAGAAAAGCGGGGCCAACCAGCTGATCAGCGAGGGCATAGTCCAGAAGCAGAAGCCCTCTACACAATTGCCCGCTGACGCCGCCGTCGGGTAGTAGGCGGCCGGACCGAGCGGGCCCGAGGGGTCGCCAACCGAACGTCACAGACGAAGCCTCCTTCCGAAACGTCTTGCAATATGAGTTTAATCCCATAATATGGGTTGAGTGATGTGGCCCTCCTCACGGCGCCCATCTGCTCCCAAGCCTTCAATGTGGAAGGCCTCACGATCGGATTCCCCATGTCAGACATAGCTGTACTGATCAATACGGCGGTGGCGGTTTTAGCCGCCGTCGTGCTGATCGTCCGTTTCAGAGTCAATCCCGTCATCGCCCTGGTCATCGGCTCGGTGTACCTGGGCCTCGCCGCCGGCCTCGGCGTCGAGAAAACAGTCAAGACCATCACCTCCGGTTTCGGTGACATCATGGTGGATGTGGGCTTGCTCATCGCCTTCGGTGTGCTGATGGGCTCCATCCTCAACCAGAGCGGCGCGATCCGGCGCCTCGTGGAGCACTTGCTGAATACGTTCGGCCCCAAGCGCCTGCCCTACACCATGGGCCTCGCGATCGGAACGGTCCTGCAATCCATTTTCCTGGACGTGCTCCTCGTCATCTCCGCTCCCTTGGCACGCAAGCTGGCACCGAAGATCGGCAAACTCGGCACCGCCCGGATGGCAACCGCCATGGCCATCGCCCTCGAATGCGGCATCGTCTTCACGGTTCCCGGCGTCGCCTCCCTGGCCCTTGCCGGCCTGCTCAATGTGCCGCTCGGAAAAATGCTGTTCTTCGGCCTGCTCCTGGTCATCCCGACCATCATCATTTCCATTGCCATCATGACGTTCCTCTTCCGCCGCGGTTTCTGGAACGAAGCGAAGGATGAGGACCACACCTTCGTGGAGGAGGAAGACCAGGAAGGTGAAGAGGAAGCGTACGACGGCGGCACCAAGGCTTCCGCTTCAGCGTCACCTGGCGGACGCACCCCCGGCTCCGACGGTCCTGGTGCCCGACTGGCCGGCGCGGCCGTTGCCGTGGCGGAACGCGAAGAAAAGCAGGCACCGCTCATCCTGCTTTTCGCGCCGCTCCTGACCTCACTGCTCCTCATCGGAGCTGGCGCTATTCTGCAGATTCTCAAGCTCGACCTGCCCTGGCTTCAGCTCCTGGGCGAGCCGGTCATTGCCCTGCTTATCGGCCTGATCGGCACCTGCCTCGTCACCCGTTCTGCCATCGGCCAGCAACGCGTCGAGCAGGCCATCACCGTCGGCTTTAAGGAAAGCGGACAGATCCTGATCCTCACCGGCGTAGGAGGGTCACTGGCTGCAACAGTCGCCGCTGCCGGCCTCGGTCACATCCTGGGCGGCTTCTTCTCGGCGAGCACCGTCGCCCCGCTCCTCGTCGTCTGGGCCATCGCGGCGGTGCTGCACATCGCCGTCGGCTCCGTCACGCTGTCCGCCATCACCGCAGCCGGGTTGCTGGCTCCGATTGCTCCTGCCATCGGACTGGATCCTGTCCTCCTCGCCCTGTCGGCCGGCGCTGGATCTCTGTTCATGGTCCACGTCACCAGCAACACCTTCTGGCTCCTGCAGTCACTGCTGGGGCAGAGCGTGCGGGGTGCGCTGAAGTCGGTGACCGTCGGGGTGTCGGTGGCCTCCGTCGTCGCCATCCTGCTGATCATGCCCATGAGCCTGCTCCTCTGACCGGGCGCACGTCCCCGGTAAGAACCTGCACGAAAGAAGAACGACATGACACAGACACGCATCGCACCCCTGGAGGGAGTCCGGGTTCTTGAGCTCGGCAACTACATAGCAGCGCCCACTGCAGGCAGGCTCCTTGCCGACTTCGGTGCCGAAGTGATCAAGGTCGAGCGGCCCGGAACCGGCGACGAGCTGCGCAACTGGCGCCTGCACAAGGGTGACACTTCCATGCTGTATCGGACGATCAACCGGAACAAGAAGTCCGTGGTGCTGGACCTCCGAACCGAAGCAGGCAAACAGGCAGTACTGGCGCTCGTTGCAAAGTCGGACATCCTGCTGGAAAACTTCCGGCCAGGCACGCTCGAGAAGTGGGGCCTTGGCCCCGAAGTCCTCAACGAAGCCAACCCGGACCTGATCATCACCCGCATCTCGGCCTTCGGGCAGACGGGCCCGCTGTCCGCGCGGCCCGGCTTTGCCGCCGTCGCCGAAGCGTACGGAGGCTTCCGCAACCTGGTGGGCGACCCGGACCGCGCACCGGTCCGGGTGGGCGTCTCCATCGGAGACTCAATCGCGGGACTTTACGCAGCCTTCGGCTCCATGATGAGCCTGTACCAAAGGGAAGCACGACGCCGGGACGCGGCCGGCGCTGCGCCGCTCACCGAGCGCGTCATCGACGTCGCGCTCAACGAAGCCATGTTCTCCATGATGGAATCGCTCATTCCGGACTACCAGGCGTACGGCGTGGACCGGCAGCGTGTCGGCGGCCGGATGGAAGGGATAGCCCCTTCCAACGCGTACCTCTGCGGGGACGGCGCAAGCATCGTCGTGGCCGGCAACGGAGACTCGATTTACCAGCGGTACATGCACACCATCGGACGTCCTGATCTGGCCACGGATCCGTCGTTGCAGACCAACGCCGGGCGCTGGGCGCGGCGCGAAGAACTGGACCAGGCCATCGGGACATGGGCGGGGGAGCTGGACGCTGCCGACGCACTCGCAGCGCTCGATGCCGCCGGCGTGCCTGCCGGCCCCATCTACACGGCGGCCGATATCAGCACCGACAGCCAGTACGCAGCCCGCAACATGATCCAGAAATTCGACGTTCCCACCGGGGACGAAATCCTGCCCGGCGTCGGATTCCCCGGCATTGTCCCCGTCATCGGAGAACAGTCTCTCCCCATCCGGAACCTCGGCCCTGACCTGGGCGAAAACACCGAAGAAATCCTTAGCGGGCTCCTCAACATGGACCCCGCAGAAATCAGTGCGGCCTCCGGCCGCGAGGAGGCCCTCCAGCCATGAACCGCCACGAAACCAGCCTTGCTGCAATGCTGGGCAACACCATCCTCAGGGACGTAACCCTGCGGGACGGGCTCCAGCTCACCGGAAAAGTTCTCCCCACCGAACGCAAAGTCGACACGGTCCGGGAACTGCTGCGCCTGGGCGTGCCCGCCATTGAACTTGGATCCATGGCCCGCCCGGACCTCGTCCCCACCATGGCCAACACGCTGGAAGTCGTTCAGGCCCTCACGCCCGGGGAACTGGAAAAGTGCTGGATCTGGGTAGCCACCGCAGGCCATGTAGCCAAGGCCGCCGCCGCCGGGGCGAGGAATTTCCAGTACTGCCTGTCGGCGTCGGACTCGCACAACAAGGCGAACATCGGCCGCACCACGGAGGAAAGCCTCGCTGCCCTGCCTGAGGCGGTCGCGTACGCCAAGGCCGTTGGCGGGCAGATCCAGCTCTGCATCGCCACGTCATTCACCTGCCCGTTCGAGGGAATGGTGCCCGAGGAACGAGTCCTGTCCATCGCCAACGACGCCCGCGCCGAGGGCACCACGGACATCGTTCTCTGCGACACCCTCGGGCAGGCAGTCCCGGCCCAGGTGTCGGGGCTGATCGCCCGGGTCCGGGAAGAATCCCCGGCCCGGCGGATCGTCTACCATGGCCACGACACCTGGGGCCTGGGCGTGGCCAACACCCTTGCCGCCATCCAGGCCGGCGCCGCCATGGTGGATGGCGCGCTCGGCGGCCTGGGCGGCTGCCCCTTTGCCCCGGGCGCCAGTGGCAACACGTCGAGCGAGGACATCCTCTTCGCCACCCGGCCCGGATGGCTGACCACGGAAATTTTCGGGGAACTGGTGGTCCTTTCCGAGAAGCTGCTTGCCGAACTGGGCGAGCCCAACCGCTCCAAAGCTGCCCAAGGCGCCCGGTCCAACGCCCCAGCCTTCGACTGGGTCCTCCCGTCAGACAGCACAACTCCCACACCCTGCACCTCAGGAGGCAACTAAGCGTGGGCAACAGTTTCCTGGTCACCACCGCCATTCCGGAACCCGGACTCCAACTGCTGTCCGACGCCGGCCGGGTTACCGTTCTACCCGACCCGCCTGACTACGATGCCTTGGCGACGCTGTGCGCCTCAGGCGATTTCGACGTCGTCCTCACCCAGCTGCGCGATGTCATCGACGCGCCGCTGCTGGCCGGCGCCCGCCTGCGGGGCGTGTCCAACTTCGCCGTCGGGTACAACAACATCGACGTTGAGGCCGCCACCCGGCACGGCATCCTGGTCGGCAACACCCCCGGCGTGCTGACGGACGCGACGGCCGACATCGCCATGCTGCTCATCCTGGGCACGGCGCGCCGCGTGGTCGAGGCCGACCGGCTGGTCCGCGACGGAAAGTTCCTGGGCTGGGAACCGGAGCTCCTGCTGGGCCGCGACGTCTCCGGCGCGGTGCTGGGTCTGGCCGGCTTCGGACGGATTGCCCGCGCCACGGCCCGGCGCGCGCTGGGGTTCGGCATGCAGGTGCTCTTCTCGCCCCGGCCTCCGGGTGACCGTCCCGTCAGCGCGGCGGAACTCGGCGAGTTTGCGGGCAACGTCCGGCAGGCGCCGTGGGACGAGCTGGTGGAGCGCAGCGACTTCCTCTCCCTGCACGTCCCACTCAGCGATCAGACCCGGCATCTGGTGGACGCAGACGTGCTGGAGCGCATGAAGCCCGATGCCATCCTGATCAACACCGCCCGCGGGCCGATCGTAGACGAGGCGGCCCTCGTGGATGCCCTCCGCAGCGGCGTCATCGCCGGCGCCGGACTGGACGTATTCGAGGACGAACCGAAGCTGGCTCCCGGCCTGGCTGAGCTGCCGAACACGGTCCTCCTCCCGCATGTCGGCAGCGCCACAGTTCCCGTCCGTAGCGAAATGGCCCGCCTCAGCGCGCTGAATGCGGTGGCCATCGCCGAAGGACGCACCCCGCCCCATGCGGTCAACTACCTCGCCAGCGCATGACGGGCCCGCGTTTCCTTGCGAGCGTTAGGTCTCGCCAGGAAACCGGCCACCAATTAGTCTCGTCATGTGCTCTGCTGTGGCAAGCAGGGGCTCCAGCCAGGATTCACAGGTCTCCAGCGGCATCCGCAGGGTGGGCCCGCTGATGGTTACTGCCCCCACCAGTCCGGCTGCCGAATCGAATACGGGAGCCGAAAGACCCGAGGCTCCGTCTTCGCGCTCACCCACGGTTATGGCAAACCCGTCCACCCGCGTCTTCTTAACCGCGGCTTCCAAATCCTCGGAGCTGGTGATTGTGGATTCCGTGATGGACTCCAAAGGGTCCCGGAGGACGGCGTCCATCAGATCCTGATCCCACGCCAAAAGTACGCGTCCGGCGGAGCCCGCGTGCAGTGGAAGAACCTTGCCAAGGTGCATCTCGCGCCGAAGCGCATGGCGCGTGTCTGCCATGGCCACGCAAACGCGGTAATGCTGCTCTGCCTTGAAGAAACACGCAGTCTCGCCCGTGGTGTCACGCAGCGTCTTGAGCAGCGGACTCAGGATGTCTATGACTTC
Source organism: Arthrobacter sp. 05T444 (assembly GCF_056395905.1). Lineage (NCBI taxonomy): Bacteria > Bacillati > Actinomycetota > Actinomycetes > Micrococcales > Micrococcaceae > Arthrobacter > Arthrobacter sp. 05T444. The sequence goes on along the minus strand of NZ_JBFTKK010000017.1, from coordinate 83,798 downwards.
CATTCCGCGAGTTGCCGGAGCCGCCCAGAAGGCCATGCGCATTCCGATGCGGTAGGCATCGTCCTCCCGGTCAAGGAATCCCTGGGACATCAGATTCGTGACAAGCCGCTGGACAGTGGAGGTCGGCATCCCCGTGTGCTCGCGGATGTCACTCAGCGACAAGACCGGCTTGGACAGGGAGAAAGCATCCAGGATGGAGGATATTTTTCCGAGAACAAGCAATGGGTTGCTGCTGGACTTCGTAAGAGCATCGGACGTGGACATAGAACTCACGCTAGACGCTGGGGGCAGCCGAATCCACTCGCCTCCCCGCAGTGGGCGGCGCCCCTAGGCGACCAGGTTGTCGGCCGCGGTGTCCATGTGTTCGCGGATGGTCTTGCGTGCCAGGGAGGCGTCGCCGGTTTCAATGGCGGCCACGATGTCGTGGTGCCGGTCCACGCTCATGTTCGAAACACCCTTTTCCAGGCCGGCGAACATGATGGACATCCGGATAGACCCCTCCAAGGCTTCCCAGGAGTGGAGCAGGGTCTCGTTGCCGGTGAGGCGGCACAGGGTGCGGTGGAAGTCCATGTCGGTTTCGATGCGCTCTTCGAGGGTGCCCTTTGTCGCGGCCGCCATTACTTCGATGGCGGTACGCAGTGATGCGATGACGTGCTGGCGGTCCGGCAGTTCGCACAGCGTGCGGGCGGCCAAGGATTCGAGGGCGGCACGTACGGAGAAGATGTCGCGGATTTCCTTGGCATCCAGGTGGCGGACCGACAGGCGTCCCCGCGGGCCGGCGGACAGCAAACCTTCCTGCTCCAACTGGCGCAGGGCCTCGCGGAGGGTACCGCGGCTGATCTGCAGCATGTCGGACAGTTCCGTTTCCACCAAGTGCTTGCCCGGTTCCAGCTCGCCGCTGGTGATGGCGGTGCGCAGCGCGGAAAGCGCCTGCTCGCGGAGGCTTTTCTTTTGCAGTCCCAGCAGGGTTGCGGGTGCTCCGGCGGCCATCATCGTTCCTCAATGTCAGGGGTCGACTGTTTACAGTCGTGTGTTTTGATCTTACGGCAGCAGCGCGGGGCGGGTATGGGGCCCGCCCCGCGCTGCTGCGGCTTTCAGTCCTAGCCGAGTTCGGCGAGGACCTTGGCCACGATGCGCTGCACGGACAGCCCGTAGCGCTCGTGCAGTGTGGGCAGGGCGCCGGCGTCGAGGAACTCGTCCGGCAGCGCCACAGGCACTACGCGCTTGCCGAGTCCGGCCGTGACGACCGCGGAGGCGACTGTTTCGAACAGCCCGCCTATGACGCTGTGGTTTTCCAGCGTCACTGCCAGCCGGTCCGTGTTCAGTTCGGCCAGGACCGTAGCGGCGTCGAACGGCTTGATGGTGGGTGCATGGACGACGGCGACATCGACGTTGTGTGCTGCCAGGGCCTTGGCAGCCTGAAGTGCTCGCATGGTCATCAGCCCGCTGGAGATGAAGACGACGTCATTGCCGCCGCGCAGGACTTTGGCTTTGCCGAGTTCGAACGTGTAGCCGTATTCGTCCAGGACGGTGGGGACATTGCCGCGAAGCAGCCGCAGGTAGGTGGGGCCTTCACTGGCCGCCAGTTGGGGGACCGCCTGTTCTATGTCGATTGAGTCGCAAGGGTCCACGATGGTCAGGTTGGGCATGCCGCGGAAGATGGCCATGTCCTCGGTGGCCTGGTGGCTGGGGCCATAGCCGGTGGTCAGGCCGGGGAGGCCGCCCACGATGTTCACGTTGAGGTTTGGTTCGGCGCTGTCCAGGCAGAGGAAGTCGTAGGCGCGGCGGGCAGCGAAAACGGAGTAGGTGGAGGCGAACGGCACCAGGCCGGTCTCCGCAAATCCGGCGGCGGCGCCGAAGAGCAGCTGTTCGGCCATTCCCATCTGGAAGAACCGTTCCGGGAAGGCCTGGGCGAAGATGTGCATGTCCGTGTACTTGCCCAGGTCCGCGGTGAGGCCGACGATCCGATCGTTTTCCTGTGCGGCCTTGACCAGCGCGTGTCCGAACGGGGCGGAAGCGGTCTTTTGGCCGGGATCGGCGAAGGACGCGATCATGGCCGAGGTCTTCAGCTTCGGTGCGGTGGCCTTCACTGCGGTGGTCTTGACTGCGGCGGTGCTCATCGGGTGGCCTTTCCTTCGTATCCTGCGGTCAGTTGCTCTCGGCAGAGCTGCCATTCGTGTTCTTCGATGCGCATGAAGTGCGCCTTCTCGCGGTCCTCGAGCAGCGGCACGCCGCGGCCCACTTTCGTGTCGCAGAGGATCACGGAAGGACGTCCGACGGCGGCGGCCTGGGCTGCTGCGTTGTCGAAGGCGTGCATGACGTCGGCCATGTTGTTGCCGTCCACGCGCTGGGTGTACCAGCCGAAGGCTTCCCACTTTTCCGTCACGGGTTCGGTGCGCAGCACCGTGTCCGTCTTGCCGTCGGCCTGCAGTGCGTTGATGTCGACCATGGCGGTGAGGTTGCCCAACTGGTGGTGGTGTGCGCCCATGGCAGCCTCCCACGTGGAGCCCTCGTCCAGTTCGCCGTCGGAGAGGAAGTTGTAGACCCTGGCCGTGGAGCCCTGGTGGCGCAGGCCCAAGGCCATGCCGACGGCGATGGTGAGGCCGTGGCCGAGGGAGCCGCCGGAAATTTCCATGCCGGGCGTGTAGGTGGACATGCCGGACATGGGAAGCCGTGAATCATCGGATCCGTAGGTTTCGAGCTCCTGGACGGGGATAACGCCGGCCTCAGCCAGCGCAGCGTAGTGGCCGATGGCGTAGTGCCCGGTGGACAGCAGGAACCTGTCCCGCTCGACCCAGTGAGGATCGTCGGCGCGGAAGCGGAGCTGGTCCGCGTACACCGCGGCCAGCATGTCCGCCGCGCCGAGTGCCTGGCCCACGTAGCCTTGGCCCTGCACCTCGCCCATGTTGAGGGCGTGGTGCCGGATCCTGTAGGCCGCGGCGGCTACCCGCCCGAGGCGTTCTCCGCTTCCTTCGGGTGACTTGCTCAGGGATGTTGTTTCCTGCGTGAGAACCACAGTTCTGCCTTTCGAAAGTGGTGGATGCGTTCTGAGGGATGCCGTCGATGGCGTCCAATTCGGCGCGTGTCGCGTGTGTCCTATGCGCTCACGTGTGCGGGGGTGCTTTTCGTAGCCTCGTCGGCAAGCCGGCGCTCCCGCTTGCCCCAGGTCTCGCGGGTGGCAATGGCTGCCCAGAGGCCGATGGCGGCGTAGAGGCCGAAGAGCAACGCCGGGCCTATCCAGCCGAAGCTGACGAAGAGCAGCGTGGTGATGAACGGTGTGAAGCCGGAGACCATGGCGGAGATCTGGTAGGCAAGCGATGCACCGGAGGCGCGGGTTTTGGCCTGGAAGAGCTCGGGGAACCAGGCACCCTGGGCTCCGGCGAGGGAGTTCTGGCACACGGCGTAGGAGATGACGATCGTCGCGATGATGAAGATGAACAGCCCGGTGTTGACGAGCAGGAACATAGGGACGGCGAACAGCGCGGCGAAGGCGCAGGACCAGATGTACACGGGCCGCCGGCCGATCCTGTCGGTCAGCCGCGCCCAGACCTGGGTGGCAAAGATGCCGATCGCGGAGGCGATGCAAAGGGCGACGAGAGTCTGCGTCTTGTCGGCCAGGTGCTGGCTGTTGAGGTAGGAAATCATGTAGGTGATGGAGACGGCGTAGCCGGCGGTCTCGGCGATGCGGAGGCCGATGCCCTTGACGATGTTGCGCCAGTCGGTCTTGATGACCTCGACGATGGGGGACTTCACGATGTCGCCGCTGTCCTTGACCTCGTCAAAGACGGGGGACTCGGGGACCTTTGAGCGGATGACCAGGCCGACGATGACGAGGACGATGCTGGCGAGGAAGGGAATGCGCCAGGTGAGTTCGCCGCCGAGCTGGACGCTGACCAGAAACACAAGGTTTGCGAGCAGGAGGCCGACGGGGAAGCCGGCCTGGACGATTCCGGTGTACTTGCCCTTGGCCTTCCAGGGTGCGTGTTCGTAGCTCATCAGGATGGCTCCGCCCCATTCAGCGCCGAAGGCCAGGCCCTGGACAACGCGGACAAAGACCAGAAGGGCAGGCGCCAACAGTCCTACCTGGCTGTAGGTCGGAAGGAGGCCGATCATGAAGGTCGCAATACCCATAAGAATCAGCGAAGCCACGAGGACCGGCTTGCGGCCCAGCTTGTCACCGAGGTGGCCGCCGATGATGCCGCCAATCGGGCGGGCGGCAAAGCCGACGCCAAGAGTGGCGAAAGCCGCAAGGGTGCCGGTGACCGGATCGCCGGTGGGGAAGAAGGCCGTTCCAAAGTAAAGAGCCGCGGCGGTGCCGAAACCGATGAAGTCATAGGTTTCGATGACTGCGCCGACGCCGGAGCCGATGGCGACCCGCCTGGCGTCCTTGGTGCCGTGAACCGGGCCGCGCATGGCCAGAGCTTCTTTGCTCATTGGTGATTCCCTTTCGAAAAGCAACCGCCGCCGCGGCGGAGGTCACGGTCGACTGTTAACAACGGATGATCCAGTGTGATCTGCATCATGCCTGTCTGTCAACTGCCAACGTCAGAGGTTGACTGTCAACAGTATCCGCCGTAGCGTGGTGCTCGTCACTTCTACGTAAGCAATGAGGATCAACGAAGATGTTCAACTCCCGACTCGGCTGCTCGTCCATCAGCTTTCGCCACCAGGACCTGGGCACGGCACTGCAGACCATCAGCGGACTGGGGTTTGAGGAAATCGACCTGGGTGCCCTGCCCGGCGTCTGCGACCACGTCCCGTATGAACTTGATGCGGACGCCGTCACGGCCGTCACAGCGGAGGTTACAGCCTCCGGTTTGCGGGTCCGTTCGATTAACGGTGACATCGGGGATCTCAACGCAGTGCTCGACGGCGGCCGGCAGGCGGCGCGGGACCGGCACCTTGACGCGCTGCTCACCCTCACCGCGGACACCGGCGCCAAGGCGCTGGTCCTTCCCTGCGGGGCCCCGAGCCACGAGCCGGTCCGGAGTGTCGACGAGGACCTGGACGAAATAACCGCCCAACTGATCCACGCGGGGCAGCGCGCGGCGGAGTTCGGCGTCGAACTCTGGACCGAATCCCTGCACTTCCTGAGGTTCTGCTGGAACCTGGAGCGCGCGGAACAGCTGGCCGCGCGGCTGGCAGGTTCCGGCGTGGGGATCGTCATGGATTTCAGCCACATCGTCGCCGCCGGCGAGGACCCGCTGGAATACGTCGAACACCATGCCGGCCGGATCGCGCACGTGCATCTCAGGGACGCCGTCCCGGGCAACATCAACCTCAGCATCGGCAACGGGCAGGCAGACTTCTCCGCCGGACTGGGTTCACTGGCGTCCCACGGCTACACCGGCCACTTCTCACTGGAACTGGAAACCCGGGACGTCACCCACGACGAGCGCCCGGCCGCCGCGGCCAAAGCAGCCAGCTACATCAGCGACCTCATCTGACCGTCGATTGCTCCGTAACGGCCCTTATCAGCCCTCAAAACGGCGTTTACGGAGCACTCGATTCCACTCAACCGACACACCAAGCAAACCCAAGGAGCATCATGACCACCACCATCCAGCGCACCGCCGTCCTCACCGGGGCAACCTCGGACCGGGGCATCGGCATCACCACCGCACGCCGCTACGCCAGCCAGGGCTGGGCTGTGGTGATCCTGGACCTCGACGGCGAGAAATCCGCCAAGGTCGCAACGGAAATCGCCAACGAGTTCAACGTCGCCGCCTTCGGCCATCAGATTGACGTCGCCAGAGAGGTTTCCGTCAACGCCGCCTACAAGGCGGTGGCCGCGGAGATCAGCGCCGGCAACCTTCCCGCAGTCGGCGCCCTCGCCAACATCGCCGGCATCACCTCGCCGGTGCCGTTCCTGGAGACCACGCTGGAACTGTGGAACAAGGTCATGGCCGTGAACTCCACGGGCACCTACCTGGTCACCAAGGCGTTCCTGCCGGATATGATCGCCAACGGCTGGGGCAGGATCGTCAACATGTCCTCCGTTTCCGCCCAGCGCGGCGGCGGCGTGTTCGGCAAGGTCCCCTACTCCGCAGCGAAGGCTGCCATCTTGGGCTTCACTAAGGCCTTGGCCCGCGAAATAGGCGCCACCGGCGTGACTGTCAACGCCATCACCCCCGGCGCCGTGGATACGGACATCCGGGTGGGGAGCACCGAGGAACAGGAAGCCGCCATCAACGCAGGTATCCCGCTGGGCCGCAACGCCACCACCGAGGAGATCGCCGCCGTCATCACCTTTCTCTCCTCAGAGGATTCGGCATATCTCACGGGCACCACCATTGACATCAACGGCGGCAGCCACATCCACTAAGAACCACAGAACGCCCTGCGGGAACGGCTGCCGGCGCGTGGGGCGCCGGCAAAACTCCTTGAAATACTCGAGGGGAGTCAATGGTCGTGAAACCAAAGAACATTGGCAAGGAGCAGGGGAAGGTCTGCTGTGGAACAGCGCCTGGACGACTTTTCACAAGTGAAATGCTTATGGCACGACAATGTTTGTAAGTTCTGATCGACTGCCGGTTTCCAAGTCCTCAGTAAGAACCAGCGAACTGACCTTGGGGCAGTAGTACTTGTGCTCTCTCGACTTTTTCTCAAGCGGCGTCCAGTCGTAGACCTTAACGCAGTCGGAGTATGTCCCAAGCTTCGTTGCCACGGTCAGGCCCGTGGCAACGGTGTCCCGCATATCTTCGGCCTTTCCTACGTAATATTCCTGCCTGTAGGAGTCGTTCACCCGCTGCTCGGCCTTCATCCAAATGCCAGCTCGTGCACCGTCGTGCCCATGAATGAAGCTGCCCGAATGACTGAGCAATACTCCATTTAGAAAGTTGTTCACGTCCTCGCCAAAGTACCAGACGTCTCCATTTTTGTGTTGCGCCAGGTAATCTCTGGTTTCCTCGACCAGCTGTCCGTTTTTATACTCCCTGTCTAGATAGATGGCCGTCTCGACGCCCTCAATGATCTTCCGTTCAGCGAGGATCTCAATCTCGACTCGCTCTGTGGCTCCGCCTTGGGCCGTACCCTCATAGGTCATTTTCTTGCCTACGGGAAGGGCGAAATACTTGTTGGTAATTTTCGCAGTGAAATCCGCCGGCTTGATCTGTGGATTGTAGTCACTGGCCTGATGTTGCAAGTTGTTCACGAGCAATAATGCTCCGCCGGCGACAATCAGCAGTAGGACAATGACGCCGCCGAGCATTTTGGTTTTTGAGTTCATAACGTTTGCCGCCCCTTCCGAGTAGACCTTCTATCGACGATCGACGGTTCGCCACCGGTCACATCGGCCACCGATGGTGCAACCGCCCCGGAACTATAGGAAAAAGGTAGTCCAGACGGCCTCAATAGAGAATGCCCTGCGGATTAGGCGGGTGTTGGCCGATACCTCTGAGAGTTGGATGCGAACGAAAACGTCCGCCCGGGCTACCCCCGGGCGGACGAATCTGTTCCTGCAGCAGGTCAGCTACAGGATGCTTGTACCGATGTCTTGAGGGTCCGCACGGATTTCGGGGCGGTTGCGCGGTGCATGTCAGACGGTTTCCGAGTAGGCGTGACGGCGGACGTCGGCGGAGGGAGCGGCGTCGCCAAGGGCTCCTGCGTGCCTGGCACCGGTTTCCTTGGGCGCGTGGTGACCGTATTCGGTGAGGTCATCGTCGATGTCGGTGACCTCGTCGAGGTGGATAGGGTCCTCCGCCGGCATAGGCTCAACGGTTTCACCGGCGAAAACGCGGCGGACGCGATCGGCATCCAGCGTGCGGTCCCACCAGGCGATGAACAGGGTGGCGACGGCGTTGCCAGTGAAGTTCACCAGCGCCCGGCATTCGGACATGAACTTATCGATGCCGAAGATGAGCATGATGCCGGCGGCAGGGATCGTGCCGATGGTGGTCAGGGTGGCGGTCAGCGCGATGAAGCCGCCGCCTGCAACGCCTGCTGCGCCCTTGGAGGTGAGTAGCATGACGGCCAGCAGGCCCAGTTGCTGGCCGATGGTCAGGTCCGTGTTGGTGGCCTGGGCGATGTACAGGGCGGCCAAAGACAGGTAAATTGCGGCACCGTCGAGGTTGAAGCTGTAGCCCGTGGGAACGACGAGGCCGACGGTTTCCTTCTTCACGCCTGCGTGCTCAAGCTTGCGCATCAGGCCGGGCAGAGCCGGTTCGGCGGTCGAGGTGCCCAGGATGAGCATGTATTCCTCTTTGAGGTGCCGGATCATCGTGAAGATGTTTAGCTTCAGGAAGGCCATGACAGATCCCAGGACCACGACGACGAACAGGATCGAGGTTGCGTAGAAGAGGGCGATCAGTCCGCCCATGCTGGTGAGGGAGGAGACGCCGTACTTGCCGACGGCGAAGGCCATGGCACCGAAGGCGCCGATGGGGGCGGCCTTCATGATGAAGCTCAGGATCTTGAACATGACACCTGTCAGGCGCTGCACGCCGTCCAGAACGGGCGCACCGACCTTGCCCATGGCGTTCAGGGCGATGCCGAAGACGACGGCGATGAAGATGATCTGAAGGATGTCGCCCTCAACGAAGGGCCCAACGATGCTGTTGGGAATGATGTGGGTGAGGAACTGCCACCATTCCTGGTGCTGGCCGGCGTCGATGAGCTTGGCTGCGGAGTCGGAGGTCTTGATGGAGCCGGCATCGGCGTTGACGCCGTCACCGAGGCGGAAGATGTTGATGGCGACCAGGCCGAAGATCATGGCGAAGATCGTGCCGATCTGGAAGTAGGTCAGGGCCTTCAGCCCCGTCATGCCGACCTTTTTCAGGTCCGCAACACTGGCGATGCCGCCAACGATGGTCAGGAACACAATCGGGCCGATGAGCATCTTCATTGAGTTGACGAAGGTGGTGCCGATAGGTTCCATGGCAATGCCCACGGCCGGTGCGAGCCAGCCGACCAGGATGCCTATGAGAATGGCGGTCAGTACCCAGAAGTACAGCTGCTTGTACCAACGTGTCTTGGGGGCCGGCGTTGCCGGCCCGGCGGTGGTGATGTGATCCATGATTCCTACCTCGTTGTGGAAAGTCGCTGGAGTGAAGCTTGAAGGGTAAGCGGCGTCCCGAGGGCCCCGACACGAGCTTTCGAGTGTTGGGGAGGGGCTTCCGCGCAAGCGGCCGACGGCGGCGGGTCGGCCGCCGTCGGCCGCTTCAGAAAGCGGTCTGGTTAGACGGCGGCAAGGGTGTGACTGAGGGCCTTGATGATGGCGTCGGTGACGTCGTCGGTGTTGGCTTCGCCGCCGACGTCGCGGGTCAAGTACCCGGCGGCGGTGGTCTGCTCGATGGCGGCCTCGACCAGGCGGGCTTCTTCGTGCAGGCCGAAGTGGTCAAGCATCAGGGCGGCGCTGGCGATCGCGCCGATCGGGTTGCTGATGCCCTTGCCGGCGATGTCCGGAGCGGAGCCGTGGACCGGTTCAAACATGGACGGGAAACGGCGCTCCGGATTCAGGTTCGCGCTGGCTGCCAGGCCGAGGCTTCCGGCCAGTGCTGACCCCAGGTCCGAGAGGATGTCAGCGTTCAGGTTCGAGGCGACGACGACGGAGAGGTCCTCAGGCTTGAGGATGAACTTGGCGCTCATCGCGTCAACGAGGACGCTTTCGGTCTGGACATCCGGGTAGTCGAGAGCCACGCGCTGGAAGGTTTCGTCCCAGAGGACCATGCCGTACTGCTGGGCGTTGGACTTGGTCACGGAGGAGACTTTTTTCACCGTGCGGGTCCGGGCCAGATCGAAGGCGAAGCGCATGATGCGCTCACAGCCCTTTTCGGTGAACAGTGCCGTCTGCAGTGCGACCTCGTTGCCGGGGCCGCGGCCGCTGAGGTTGCGCCCGCCGAGGCCGGCGTACTCGCCTTCGCTGTTTTCGCGGACAACGATCCAATCGAGTTCGGTGTTGTCGGCCTTGCGCAGCGGCGACTCGATGCCGGGGAGGAACTTCACCGGGCGGATGTTGGCCCACTGGTCAAAGTTCTGGGTGATGTTCAGGCGCAGGCCCCAGAGGCTGATGTGGTCCGGGACGTTTTCCCAGCCGACGGCGCCGAAGTAGATGGCATCGAAGTCCTTCAGGGTCTCAAGTCCCTTGGGGTCCATCATCTGGCCGGTCTTTTCGTAGTAGCCGCAACCCCAAGGGAACTCGGTCCACTCGAAGGCGAACTTGCCGCCGGAGTTTTCTGCCAGGGCGTCCAGGACGCGGCGGCCTGCGGAGACGACTTCCTTGCCGACACCGTCTGCGGGGATTGAAGCGATGCTGAATTTCTGGGTGGCGCTCATGTGCCTACCTCCTCATTGAGTCTGTTAGCAGCGTCACACTGCCCTTCCTCTTCAAGTAGAGGGCCTGTTCCCACGGGGCGTCCAAGACCAAGATTCGATACGGTAAATAGGTTCAGCCTATTGATCGACCTGCGGCGCCCCCGGTCAGATCGGGGGAGCCACGTGCAGTTCCGCGACCTTCAGGAACGCCCGCGCCGCCGGAGTCAGGTCTTCCTTCCGGCTCAGAATGGCCACATCCAGGTGGGACACCGGTTCAATAAGCAAAGTCCGCAGCCCTGACCTGTGCGCTAGCGGCGCCCACGAGGACGGCATGACGGCGTGCCCGACGCCGGCCAGCACCAAAGGCAAAATCGAGGTCCTGTGCGCGACCTCGACGACGATTTCGGTCTTGACGCCATGCGCCAACGCATCGTCGACGAGCCAGCGCATCAGCGATCCCCGCTGACTGGCGATCAGCCGGTGGCCGCCCAGGTCTTCCCGTTGGATGGTCGTCCCAGGGCTGAAGGTGTCTGCGTGGGGATTGACTATGAGGATCAGCGGCTGGCGCTCCAGCTCCAGAACCTGGACGCCCGGCACCCGGATCGGCGTGGGTGATCCTGCCAGGCCAATCTCCGTGCTGCCGGTGCGGACGGACTCGATGACTTCCTCGGGCGTGAAGGCGGCGCTGACGTTGAGCCGCACCGAGGGGTGCTGCTGGGTGAAGCCGGCGATCATCGACGTCAGCGGCTCGATCCCAGGGGAGGGCATGGTGGTGATGTCGAGCCTGCCGCTGCGCACACCCCGGAGTGCCTGGACCGCTGACTGGGCGGCATCGAGGTCCCGCATCACGAGCCGGGCGGGTCCCACGAGCTCCTTGCCGGCCTCGCTGAGGACAGCCCTCCGGCCGATACGGTGGAAGAGCGGTACGCCCAGTTCCTTCTCCAGCCCGGCAATTGTCTGGGAGAGTGAGGGCTGCGCGATGAGCAGGTGCTCGGCGGCCCGGTTGAACCCGTCATGGTCAACTACGGCCAGAAAATACTTCAGCTTTCGGGTGTCCACGTCTGCTCCTTCGCCGCTGCGGCCTGTCGGCTTCCGCGGCGGTCAAAATGCCGGTCCCAAGGGATCGAGCGCGTCGCGCCGAAGCATAGATAGCCTACGCCTATCACACGCACTGCTTCCGGGAGGTACCCGGGCAATGGGCTCGGCTAACCGTGGCCGAGGTGGCAGACTTCGGCCATGAGCATGGAGCAATGGTGGCCGAAGCTGAAGCCTTCCACGCGGGAATGGCTGATTGAGAACAATGGCGACGCGGTGCCGGCGGAGGTGGTCCTCGAGATTACGAAGGCTGGCGGAGTGGTCTCTTCCGGTGCCTGGTGGGTTGGTGAGAGCGGCCCCTCGGGCTTCTACTTCTCAGACGAGGCGGTCGACTGGATCGATGAGGTCGGGAACGGTGAAATACCCAAACCACGCTGATAGCTGCGCGCCCCCGGCAGGCCCGCAGCAATCCTGCGGCTCAACCAACGCTTGCAGCAGGCACCCAAGTGCCCTTCAAGAAACTCCAAGGTTTTTCCAAGTTTGTGGGTCAAGCATTAGCGCGGGGAGTGCTACCAAGATTGCTCCAGGGCACAAACGGGCTCAATGGTCTGCTTCCGGGCGAATAGCCGGGAAGGCTGCAGTGGGGCAGAGATACGACTCCGCGTGTGGTGTGAGGACAATGACCGTTGCAGACGTTTTGTTGAGGCTAAGGCCCGAAGCTGCCGCCCCTGTTCGGTTGCCGTCTGCCGGCACGATGATCACACCTTCAAATGAGGCGCTGAAACTTTCGCGCGTCGTTCCTGGCTATTCACGCCCGCTCTCCGCGCATCGGCGGGACTTCGAATGCAGCGAAGCAAGACCCGGAAAAGACAGTGAGGTTATGCCATGAGCAATTTAAGGAAACTGGGTACGATCGGAAGCCTCGGGTTGCTGGTGTCGAGCACCCTCCTCTTCGGTTCCGCGAACGCCGCCATGGCGGCGACCTGCCGCACCGGCGTGGCAACCCCAACGAGCACACTGACGGGCACGGTGGTGGCCGCTACGAATTTCGAGCGGAACACGCTCTCTCCGTTCGTTGCCAGCACGTCGGGGAATGGAACGGCGGCCGTTACCAGCCCGACGGCCCACTCCGGAACGTGCTCGGCCAGGCTGATTGCCACGGCGGATCCCGGATCTGTGGCAAGGATGAGCGTGTCGCTGGCCTCAGGAACCAAGCGGGCCAACGCTGACGCATGGGTAAACATCAGGACTCCCGGACTCGCGGGGAACAACGTGCCCTTCGTGCGGTTCTTCTCCGGCAGCACCCGGATCGTGGATGTATTCCGCAACAACAGCAATGGCCAGCTCTGGCTGCGAATCACGAATCCGAACGGGACGTTTTCGTACCTGAAGCTGAGGCCATCGAGCGTTTCGTTGAGCACGTGGCACCGAGTCCAGATGCAGGTCAGGGCGAATGGCAGCACCTCGACTGTCCAGGTGTGGTTTGACGGCGCATCGGTATTGTCACGCAGCGTAAGTCTTGGGGCCACCAGCTTGAGCAAAGTGCAATTTGGAGCCGAGCACCCCCGCCAGATGGGTGAGAGCTACATCGATGACGTCGTAGTCAAGCGGGCCACCTCATAGCGACGCAGATGAGCCGGGCAGGCCGCGCCCACCGCCCCGTCAACCCACTACTACCCTCCCGGTCACACCACGCGTCGCACGGAGTTTACCTACGGTTTACAGGACCGGTCTTGTTAGCCCCTGCGGCCCTGCGGAAGACTCGAAACCACTCGATGAACGGTCAACCGCGATCGTTCGGACCAGACCAGACGAATGCAGTGATGCATTCCGGCCCGCACTGCGATGATAACGCTGCGGGCAGGACACCTAAGACCGGGAGGCCCATCATGGCTGGCACGTTTGAAGTGTTTGTTGACGCCGAGACCCATTTCCGATTCCGCCTCAAGGCAAAGGACGGAACTGAGATGGCCGTGTCCGGAGCCTTCGACAGCAAGGCAGCGGCGGTTGCCGGGATCGCCGCTGTGCGTGAGTGCGCCGGGATGGGGCTGATCACCGATCTTTGCCCCACTGGCGCGGTCCATGCCGGCGCGGTGCCTCAGGGGCAAGTGCAGGAATCGCCGACGGCGGCGCCCCAGGCCGGCCTTCTGCCCGCCTGGCACCACCGCACAAAACCGGCCGGCGGCTTCCGCGTCCCCGCGAAGACACTTCGGCGCTTCGCCCCGGCGCCCCGGTGGACCGGGGCAGCCTAAACCGCCTGCGCCGCACGGCCCGTCCCCACACAGTCCGTCCCCACACAGCCGCCACGACTTACCGAACGCCTACATTGCCTGCACCGCCACGGGCTCGCCCGGCGGGTCAGCCGCAACCGGCACCGCACCCACCGACCCGCGGCGAACCAGCGTCGCGCTGAACTCCGGTGCCGGGGCCAGGGGCGGGCGGCCCTCAATCTGGCGGATCAGGGCTTCCGCGGCGGCTACGCCCATGTCATACACCGGCTGCGCGATCACGGTCAGCGGTGGTGTGGTCAGGCGCGTCCACGCGAAATCGTCGTACATGAGGAACGAGACTTCCGCCGGGACTGACAGGCCCAGTTCCTGGATGGCCTCCACGACGCTAAGCGCGATGAGTCCGTCGGAAGCGACGACGGCGGTGGCCGGGTCCCGCATGAGCAGAACCTCGCGCGTGATGCGCCGAACCGATTCGGCGTCGCCGGCGTTGAGCCGCACGAGGTCCTCGGCAAATGCCAGCCCGGATTCCGCAAACGCGCGCCGCATGCCGTCCAGGCGGTCCGAGATCTGCGAGGAATCCAACTGGATCCCCTCGCCGTACGGGGCCTCCGCCTTCAGCGTGGAGATGAACGCGATCCGCCGGTGCCCTGCTTCGAGGAGGTAAAGGGTGGACTCATACGAGATCCGGGCCATGTCCACGGCGATCGTCTCGACGTCGAGACCGCCGGCCGTCCGGTCTAGAAGGACCAGGGGACGGCCGGAATCGTGAACGCGCTGTAAATGTTCTGTTTCCACCGATGACGCGGGGGCCACGATGAGGCCGTCCACGCGCTTGTCCAGCAGCACCCGGACGGCCTCCACTTCCGCCGCCGTATTCTCATCGGTGTTGACCAGGATGACATTGAAGCCGCTCTTCTTGGCGGTGTCCGTGATCCCCCTGGTGGCCAGGCCGAAGTGAGGGTTCTCGATGTCCCCCACCACCACGCCTATCGTGTTCGATTTGCCCGTGTTCATGCTGCGGGCGAGCTCGTTGGGGCGGTAGGAAAGCTCCTCCGCTGCCGCCAAAACGCGCTCCCGCACGTCCTCGCTCACCGCCCCGTAATTTCCCAGTGCCCGTGCGGCCTGGGCTTTGGACACCTGGGCAGCTTTTGCGACGTCGGCAACCGTTACGTCGCGCCGTCTGGAACCGTCACTGCTCATGTTCACCTTTCCGGTGGGCTATTGACGCCGATTGTGGCGTGGGCTACATTTCAATCAATCGATGTGAGTCCGGTCTCAATCCTAGAGACTGAGACCGGACTCAGCAAGAGGTTCATCGAGAAACCCTTTGGCGGCCCTGACAGCACCGCTTTCCCTCCAACGATTGGACAACGCTGTGATCAAACTGAACTTCCGCCCGGCCGCAGTGGCCGCGGCAGCCCTGGCAGCGGTCCTCGCGCTTTCCGCCTGCGGCGGATCGACCCCCGCCTCCTCCACCGGTTCGCAGGAAAACCCCTATGGCCTGATTCAGCCGGGCACGATCCGGGTGGCCAGCCTGGGGGATTCGAAGCCCTACACGTTCGCTGACGCCCAGGGTAACTTCACGGGCTTCGACGTTGAGCTCTTCAAGGACGTGGCCCACCGGGCCGGGGTGGACAATGTTGTCTTCACCGGGCAGGACTTCTCCGGTCTGCTTGCGGCCGTGGCTAACGGCCAGTTCGACGTCGGGGTGGCCGCCATCGGCATCACGGACAAGCGCAAGGAAACCGTTGATTTCTCCGAGGGATACCTCGCCGGGTACCTGACAGTCATCACCACCAAGACCTCGGGCATCAAGGACGTCAACGGCCTGTCCGGCAAGCGCCTGGGCGTGGTCCAGGGAACGCTCCAGGAAGCCTACGCGGTCAAGAACTTCACCTCCGCCAACCTGGTCCGCTTCCCGGATAACAACACCGCGATTGCCGCCGTGAACAGCGGCACCGTGGACGCCCACTTCCTGGACTACGAGGCCGCCAAGGCCTACGAGAAGCAGCACGGCCTGGTCAGCGCCGCGGACATCCCGTCCTTCGACGCCCCGGCCGGGTTCGCCCTGGCGAAGGGCAAGACGGCCTTCAAGGATGCCCTGAACAAGGGACTGGCCGCAGCGATGGATGACGGCACCTGGAAGAAGCTCTACCAGAAGTGGTTCCCGGGCTCCCCGATGCCCGAGCAGTACTTGCCCAAGGCCGAGCAGAAAGCCACCCCGACCCCGAGCAAGTAGGCGGCCCGCCATCTACGCCGGGCAATGGGCCCGGCTGCAAAATGACCGGGCGGACCGCGGTACGCGGTCCGCCCGGGACACACCAGCTAACTACGTCTGAGAGCAACCATGGACTGGCTCAACACCATCATCCGTACCTTTTTCGACTTCGGCGCAATGGCCGAAGTCATGCCCCAACTCCTCGCAGTGGGGCTCCCGAACACGCTGATCATTTCCATCGCGGCGACCATCCTGGGCGTAGTGCTGGGCATGGTGGTCGCGGTCATGGGCATTTCACCGTCCAGGTGGCTGCGTGTCCCGGCCCGGATCTACACCGATCTCTTCCGCGGCCTTCCGGCTATCCTGACCATCCTGCTGATCGGCCAGGGCTTCGCCCGGCTCAGCCAGTCGATCTTCGGGCCCTCGCCGTACCCGCTGGGGATCATCGCGCTGAGCCTGATCGCCAGCGCCTACATCGGTGAAATCTTCCGCGCCGGCATCCAAAGCGTGGACAAGGGCCAGGGCGAAGCCTGCCGCGCGCTGGGCATGAGCTACGCCAAGTCCATGGCCCTGGTGGTCATCCCGCAGGGCATCCGCCGGGTCCTGCCGGCCCTGGTGAACCAGTTCATCGCCATCGTCAAGGACTCCTCCCTGGTGTACTTCCTGGGCCTGCTGGTCAGCGAACGTGAACTCTTCCGCGTCGGCCAGGACGCCGCCGTACTCTCCGGAAACCTCTCTCCGCTGGTCATGGCAGGGATCTTCTACCTGGTCATCACGGTGCCCCTGACCCACCTGGTCAACTACTTCGACAACCGCTTCCGGACCGGCCGGCGCCGCCCCGCCGCACCGAGCAGCGGACTGAAGGAAGTCACAGAACTCGACGCGGCCTCGCCGCTGATCACCGGGAGCAACACATGAGCACCAGCACCAGCAACACCAGCAACACCGCCGCAGACATCGAGACCTTCCACGGCTCCAGCCTGGAACTCCAGAACCTGACCATGGCCTACGGCGACATCGAGGTCCTCCGCAACGTCAGCCTCACCGTGGCCCCCGGAACCACCACCTGCATCATCGGGCCCTCCGGCTCGGGCAAATCCACGCTGCTTCGCGGCGTCAACCGCCTGCACGAACCCAAGAGCGGAGACGTGCTCCTCGCCGGTGAAAGCGCCCTGACGGTCAAACCCGACATCCTGCGCGCCCGCATCGGCATGGTCTTCCAGCACTTCAACCTCTTCCCGGACCACACCGCCCTGGAAAACGTGGCCCTGGCGCTCTGGAGCGTTAAGGGAATGTCCAAGGCCGAGGCACGGGAACGCGCCGGCCGCCGCCTCGCCGAAGTGGGCCTCGCGGAACGGGCCGACCACCGGCCACGGGACCTCTCCGGCGGACAGCAGCAGCGCGTCGCCATCGCCCGGGCCCTGGCCATGGAACCCGAAGTCATGCTCTTCGACGAAGCCACCAGCGCACTGGATCCCGAGCTGGTCAAGGGCGTGCTGAACCTGATGGCGGGCCTCGGCAAACGCGGCATGACCATGCTCGTCGTCACCCACGAAATGGGCTTCGCCCGCAAAGTCGCCGACCAGGTCGTCTTCATGGACGAAGGCGAAGTCGTCGAATCCGGTACCCCCGCCGAAATCTTCGACAACCCCCGCAGCGAACGCCTCCAGCGCTTCCTCTCGGAGGTGCTCTGATGGGCAACACGGCAGCGGCACCCATTCGGACCGGCGTCGTCGGTTTCGGGATCTCCGGCAGGGTCTTCCACGCCCCGCTGATCGAGGCGGATCCTGACTACTCGCTGGACGTCATCGTGACGGCCGATCCGGAGCGCGCCGCGGAAGCGGCGAGGCTCCATCCGCGGGCGCGGATCGTCCCGACGCCGGAGGCGCTGTTCGCCCTGGCCGCGGACCTTGACCTCGTCATTCTCGGAACGCCTCCGACGACCCACCTCGACCTTGCCGGAACGGCAATCGCCCTCGGCCTTCAGGTGGTGGTGGACAAGCCGTTCGTCACCACATCTGCTCACGGTGAAGAGCTCATCACCAGGGCGTCCGACGGCGGTGTTCAGCTAACGGTCTTCCAGAACCGCCGGTGGGACGCCGACTTCCTCACGCTCCAGAAGCTCATCCGGGAGGGTGCCCTGGGTGAAATCCGAACCTTCGAGTCGCGCTTTGAGTGGTGGCGGCCGGAAGGCTTCGGGAACTGGCGCGACACCGCCGCCCTGACCGAAGGCGGGGGCATTCTGCACGACCTCGGGGCGCACCTAATTGATCAGGCCATCCAGCTGTTCGGGCCCGTCGCGGAAAGCTACGGGGAGACCGCCAACCACGGACATCCCGACGGCGCCGACACAGAAGCGTTCGTGTCCCTGCTTCATGAATCCGGGGTCCGGTCCAGGTTGTGGATGAACGGCGCGGCCGCCCAGGTGGGTCCGCGGTTTCACGTCCTGGGCTCCGAGGCCGGCTACACCAAGTGGGGCCTGGACAGCCAGGAACCCGCCCTCGCGGCCGGCATGACGCCGTCGGATCCCGCCTATGGCGCTGACTCCCAGGACTCATGGGGGGTCCTCGGGGTTGATGGGGCCACCGTACCCGTGCCCGCCGAGAAGGGCTCCTACCCGCGGTTCTACGCGCAGCTCGCCGCAGCCCTCCGAGGCGAGGGGCCGCTGCCCGTCGACCCCGCCGAGTCGCTCGAAGTCCTCAAAGTCATCGAAAAAATTCACGCCTTCGCGTAGGCGCAACACCAAACCCCGCTCAGCTGCAGCACGGCAAACCGTGCGGCCAAGGCATCCCACACACCATTAGAAAGGGAGACGCATGTCCTCCACAGCCTCAACCAAACGCGTCGCCGTCATCGGCGGCGGCATCCTCGGAGTCTCCACCGCGGTGCATCTGCTCCGGGAAGGTGCGTCCGTGGTCCTGCTGACCGAACGCGGCCTTGCCAGTGAGGCCACCGGCCGCTCGCTCTCCTGGCTGAATTCCGCCGGGGAGCGGTCAACGCCCTACCACCAGCTGCGCCTCGCCGGCGTTGACCGCTACCGCACGCTCTTCGCCGCCGACCCGGACCGTGAGTGGCTGCAGTTCGGCGGTGGCCTCATGTGGAACGCCGCCGGCCAGCACGCCGTCACGGAGGCCCGCCACGCGTACGAGAAGTCTGTGGGCTATGACTCCAGGCTGCTGGCCCCGGAAGGGATCGCGGCAACCACGCCCGGCATCGACTCCAGTGCGGTGCCGGAAAACGCCATCTTTAATCCCGGCGAGGGCTGGGTCAGCCTGCCGGACCTGGTGGATTTTCTGATGCAGGAATTCCACGCCCGGGGCGGCGAGCTGGTGCTCAACGCCGGAAAGGCGTCCGTCACGGTCGACGGCGGCCGCGCCACCGGCGTCCAGACGGCAGCCGGGGTGACCTACGAAGCTGATCTGGTGCTGGTGGCCTGCGGTGCCGCAACGCCCGCTGTCGTCGCTCCGCTCGGCGTCGAGATCCCGAACGGTTCCCCGGTGTCCATGCTGGTGGTCACCAAGCCGGTAGACCACGACGTGAAGGCCGTGATGAACACCCCCCGGGCCGCCGTCCGCCCCAACCCCGGAAGCACCTTTGCCCTGGATCACGACTGGTACGAAGGGCACATTACCGAGCACCCGGACGGCTCGTTCAGCATCCCCGAAGACGTGGTCCAGGAACTCGCCGACGAAGCATCCAAGCTCATCGCCGGCAACCCCGAACTCAAGCCGGCGTCCTGGAAGATCGGTTACAAGCCGATCCCCGGCGACGGCGAACCCGTCTTCGGCGAACTCGGCCAGGTACCGGGCTGCTTCGTGGCGTTCACGCACTCCGGCGCCACGCTCGGTCTCATCGCCGGCGAACTCCTCGCCGGCGAAATCCTCACCGGAAACCGGCATCCGATGCTGGCAACCTTCCGCCCCGGGCGCTTCTCCTAGCCGACTACACGAGAGGCAGGGGCCCGGACCTCGGGGTCTGGCCCCTGCCTCTCGCCGGATTGGGGTCTTAGGCCAGGTTTTCCTTGAGCAGTGCGCGGTGTTCGACGGCGGCTTGCTGGTGGAGTTCACGGCCGGCGTCGGTAAGTTCCAGAAACAAGGAGCGCCGGTCATCTTCGCAGGAGTGGCGTGAGATGAGTCCGGCTTTTTCGAGTCTGTCCACCACTTTGGACATCGCACTTTGGGTCATCGGCGTGCGCTCACCGAGCTGCTTCATCCTGCATGCCGCCTCTGCGGTTTCGGCCACAAGGTCCAGGATTTCAAACTCGGTCAGGCCGATGCTGAACCTCGACTCCAGCGCGCGGTCGATCGCCCCTGCGGTGCGGAAATAAGTGCTCTGGATGCTGCGCCATTGCTCAACCAGCTGACGGTCCTGCGGTGTTGCCATGCAGAGATTCTAATTCATGACGGATTAAAAGTCCACGTCATAATATTCCTTGTCATTCAATGACGTGTCATATAAATTGATGTCATGACTTCACCTTCCACCCTCCAAAGAACCGCCGGAGAACGGCTCACACCAGTCCAGTGGACCCGCACGCAGTGGATGCTGCTGCTGGTGCTGTGCACCGTTCTGGCCCTTGACGCGCTGGACGTCTCCATGGTCGGCGTGGCACTGCCCTCGATCGGCACCGAGCTCCACCTGGGAACCGAATCCCTCCAATGGATCGTCTCCGCCTACGTGCTCGGCTACGGAAGTCTGCTCCTGCTGGGCGGCCGGATGGCGGACCTTCTCGGCCGGCGTCGCATCTTCCTCATTGCGCTCAGTGTCTTCGCCGCCGCTTCCCTGCTCGGCGGCCTGGTGGATGACCCTGCCCTGCTGATTGCCACCCGCTTCGTCAAGGGACTGGCCGCGGCGTTCACGGCTCCTGCCGGTTTCTCCATCATCACCACCAATTTCGCCGAAGGCCGGGAACGGAACCGCGCCGTCTCCATCTTCACCACCTTTGGTGCAAGCGGCTTCTCGCTGGGACTGGTCGTCGGAGGCCTCATGACTGCCATGAGCTGGCGCTGGACCTTCCTGGTCTCGGTGCCGGTGGCGGTCGCCGTCGTGATTCTTGGCCTGAAGTACATCCCCCGGGACGCTGCCGCCGGCAAGGGCGAAGGCACAGAGCAGGACAGCGGGCACGACGTCTGGGGCGCCGTGACACTCGCGGCCGGCATGCTGGGACTGGTCTACACGCTGGTATCGTCACCCGGGAATGGCTGGGGATCTGTGGCAACTATCGCCGGATTCGTGGCCTCCGCAGCGGTGCTGGCAGCGTTCGCCGTGATCGAAAACCGCGTCAAACACCCCCTGATCCGGTTCAGCATCCTCAAGGAAGGCTGGGTGGCCCGGGCCAACCTCAGTGCCGTGGGGCTGTTCGGCTCGTATTTGAGTTTCCAGTTCATCCTCACGCTTTACCTGCAGTCCGTGCTGGGCTGGAGCCCTCTGGGCATGGCGCTGGCACTACTGCCGACCGGGCTTCTCGTGGCCTCCAGCGCACCCTTCGCGGACCGGCTCATCGACAGGTTTGGGGCTCCGCGGCTGATCCTGACCGGACTGGCGTCGCTGGCGCTTGGCTACGTGCTGTTCCTGCGCGTGGGCACCACACCCAACTACGTGACGGATATCCTGCCGTCGGTCCTGCTGCTGGGCGTCGGCTTCGCCCTGGCATTCCCGTCCATCAACGTCCAGGCCACGGCGGGCATCCGGAATTCCGAGCAGGGCCTGGCGGCCGGCCTGATTCAGACCAGTACGCAGGTGGGGGCCGCCCTGGTGCTGGCCGTCACCACGGCGATGGTCAGCGGTCATGGCGACGAATCCACCGGCGGCGCCGGCGTAAATGCGGCCGCAATGCTGGAGCAATACCGCCCCGGCCTCATCCTGAGCGCGGCCGTGGCCATAGCTGCCCTGCTCATCGCGGCATCGCCGGCGCGCCGCGGCTCCGCCGGAAAACGTAGCTGAAGACTAGGCCAGAAGAACATCAAGTAAGGCAGATGGTCTGACACCGTCTGCCTTACTTGGCTGTTCTGCCTTGGCTCACAGCGCCAACGTCTGTCCCGTTACTGCCGCAGCGCACCCAGCCCCGAGATCAGCGCCTCGAGGCCCAGGCTGAAGGCGACGTCGGCCGGCCGCTCATGGCCCTGCGCCGCCAGGCTGCGTACGGCCCCTGTGAAGCTCGGTGTCGCTTCGGCCATGCTGCCGGCGTCGAAGATGTCCGCGGGCGCGGTGACGTCGTAGGCCGAGCCGAAGATGAACGACTCCAGCGCCACGATGGAGGAGACAATCCGCTCCTCCGGGAAATCTGCATCGCGGAAGCCCGCGCTCACGGTCTCGTACATCGCCAATGTCTGCGGGGCATCGGTGACGGGCAGAACGGCAATGACCGGAATCAGTGGCGTGTGCTGCGAAAACACGTCGCGGTAGCTCCATGCCCACTTCCGCACCGCATCCTCCCACGGCTCCGCACCGAAGGCTGACACGTCCACCAGCGCGGCAAGGTGGTCCTCCACGAGGAGTAGCACGTCGCCCTTGGAACTCACGTGGTTGTACAGCGCCGACGGCGCCACGTTCAGGGAGCGGGCCAGCGCGGCCATGGTGAGGCCGTCGTAGCCCTTCTTTTCAATGAGCTGCAGAGCCGCGGCAGTGATGCCGGCCTTGTCCAGGACCGCGCCCACGGGCCGGCCGGCGCGACGCCGTCCGTTCTCGGTTTTCGCCTCCGGCTCGGCGGGGTCTCCCAGGGAGGTGTGTCCTGGGGCGGCGGGTGGTGCCGGCATGGCTGGCCTTTCTGCGGGCGGTCTCTCAAACACTATTCCATCAGCCTCTTCCGGTACTCCGGCAGAACAGCTATAGTTCTCGTAAATGAATACCATTCATTTAGTGGTTCGCATCACCCGGGCGGCCACAGAGAGAGGACATCATGCTGAATTTTGACCGCGACGTCGTGATCGTGGGTGCGGGCCCTTCCGGGCTCACCGCAGCCAGTGAACTGAAGAAGGCCGGCTTCAGTGTCGCAGTGCTCGAGGCCCGCGACCGCGTGGGCGGGCGCACCTGGACCGACACCGTTGACGGCGCGGTGCTGGAAATCGGCGGGCAGTGGGTCTCGCCGGACCAGACCGCCCTGCTGGCGCTGCTCGACCAGCTCGGCCTGACCACGTATTCCCGCTACCGCGACGGCGAGTCCGTCTACATCGGCACCGACGGAACCCCCGTCCGCTACACCGGTGATTCCTTCCCGGTCAGCGCTACCACCGGAGCCGAAATGGACAAGCTCATCGGGCTGCTTGACGCCCTGGCCGCCGAGATCGGGCCGACCGAACCGTGGGCGCACCCGAAGGCCCGCGAGCTGGACACCATCTCCTTCCACCACTGGCTCCGCCAGCACTCCCCGGACGAGGAAGCCTGCAACAACATCGGCCTCTTCATCGCCGGCGGCATGCTCACCAAGCCCGCCCACGCCTTCTCGGCGCTGCAGGCTGTACTCATGGCCGCCTCGGCCGGATCCTTCACCCACCTCACCGATGAGGACTTCATCCTGGACAAGCGGGTTGTCGGCGGGATGCAGCAGGTCTCCCTGCTGCAGGCAGCGGAACTGGGGGGCGACGTCGTCCTCAATAGCCCTGTGCGCACCATCAACTGGGAGGAAGACGCGGACGGCGGCCACCGCGTCACCGCCGTTTCCGAGCGGGCCACCGTGAAGGCACGCTTCGTGATCATGGCCGTGCCGCCCAACCTCTACTCGCGCGTTTCCTTCAACCCGCCGCTGCCGCGCCGCCAGCACCAGATGCACCAGCATCAGTCGCTCGGCCTCGTGATCAAGGTGCACGCCGTGTACAGCACGCCGTTCTGGCGGGAAGCCGGACTCTCTGGCACCGGTTTCGGCGCCGGATCGCTCGTCCAGGAGGTATACGACAACACCAACCACGGCGACACCCGCGGCACTCTGGTGGGATTCATCTCCGACGAAAAGGCGGACGCCGTCTTCGAGTTGAGTGCCGCAGACCGCAAGCGGGCCGTCCTGGAATCAATCGCCGGTTTCCTGGGGGAGCAGGCGCTGGAACCGGAGGTGTACTTCGAGTCCGACTGGGGCTCGGAGGAATGGACACGCGGCGCCTACGCGTCCAGCTACGACCTTGGCGGCCTGCACCGCTACGGCAAGGACCAGCACGCACCGGTGGGCCCGATCTACTGGTCCTCCTCCGACCTTGCCGCCGAGGGCTACCAGCACGTGGACGGCGCCGTGCGCATGGGCCAGTCCACCGCGGCCCGCATCGCCGCAGCAGCGGGCGCAGCCGGCGCAACCGCAGCGGCCCGTACCGCAGCCCGTACCCAAGAATCCGGTGAGGCCGCGCTGACCGGGGCCCCGGCCGCCGTCGGCTGACCTGGCCGCCCCCACCTCCATTCAAAGACGAATGAATTTTCCGGAGAGGCAATCCCATGAGTACTACTAAGGCCACGGCCGCCCAGGACTCGCACAAGAAACTGAGTGACAAGGGCCTGAAGGCCGGGTCTGTGGGGCTGATCGGCGCGGTGGTGATCGGGGTGTCCTGCATCGCCCCGGCGTACACGCTGACGGCGGCCCTCGGGCCCACCGTCTCCGAGGTGGGCGTGCACCTGCCGGCCATCTTCCTGGTGGGATTCATCCCCATGCTGCTGGTGGCGCTCGGGTACCGCGAACTCAACAACGCAATGCCCGACGCCGGAACCTCCTTCACCTGGGCAACGCGGGCCTTTGGCCCGTGGATCGGCTGGATGGGCGGCTGGGGGCTCATCGCCGCTACCATCATCGTGCTGTCCAACCTCGCGGCGGTGGCGGTCGACTTCTTCTACCTCATGCTGTCGCAGCTCCTGGGCAACCCCGGCCTCGCGGAGCTGACCGCCAACCTGCCGCTGAACATCGCCACCACTCTGGTGTTCATCGCACTGGCCTGCTGGATCTCCTACCGGGGCATGGAAACCACCAAGGGCGTCCAGTACGTCCTGGTGGGCTTCCAGCTGCTGGTGCTCGGCTGGTTCGCGACGTCGGCCTTCCTGCACGTGGCCAACGGCTCGGCCTTCGACGCCACGGCCATCTCGCCGGACTGGTTCAACCCGTTTGCGGTGGACTCGTTCTCGTCCTTCGCCGCCGGCGTATCGCTCTCCATCTTCATCTACTGGGGGTGGGACGTGACGCTCACGATGAACGAGGAGACCCGGAACCCCGAAAAGACTCCCGGGCGCGCGGCAACGGTCACCGTCGTGGTGATCATGGCCATCTACATGACTGCCGCCCTCGCCACTCTGTCTTTCGCCGGCGTGGGTGAAACCGGGCTGGGCACGGGCAACCCGGAGAACCAGTCCAGTATTTTTGCCGTCCTCTCCGGGCCGGTGATGGGGCCGTTCGCCATCCTGATGTCCCTGGCCATTCTCAGCAGCTCGGCGGCATCGCTGCAGTCCACGTTCGTTTCACCGGCGCGGACACTGCTGGCCATGGGGCACTACAAGGCACTGCCGGCGACGTTCGGCAAGGTCAGCCCGGCGTTCAAGTCGCCGAGCTACGCCACGATTGCCGCGGCCATCGCTGCGGCAGCCTTCTACGTCATCACCCGGACCACTTCGGAGAACGCCCTCTGGGACACCATCACGGCGCTGGGCATGATGATCTGTTTCTACTACGGCATCACGGCGCTGGCCTGCGTCTGGTTCTTCCGGGCCGTGGCGTTCAGCAACGCCCGCGCATTCTTCTTCAAATTCCTCGCTCCTCTCTTGGGCGGCGTCATCCTGCTGGTCATGTTCTTCAAGACCGCCTACGACTCCATGGATCCCGAGTACGGTTCCGGCTCCTCCGTGGGCGGAGTGGGCATGGTGTTCATCCTCGGCATGGGCGTGATCCTGCTCGGTGTGGTGGTCATGCTGGTGATGGCCAGGATCCGGCCGGAGTTCTTCCGCGGCCAGGTGCTGGCGCGCGGACGGTAACCTTCCCGGGTGTCCACACGGGTGGAAAGTAAGCACGCTTACCAATACGCTGGTCCGAGGGGAAGATTTCCCAGACTGAACAGAACGAGGTGACAGCATGCCGGAAAATGAAAACATCAGCAAAGTCACGGACATCATCAACGATTCCCACATCGGAATGTTCACCACCATCAACGAAGAAGGCACTCTGGTCAGCCGGCCGCTGGCCGTCCAGGACGTCAAGAGCGACGGCGACATGTGGTTCTTCACCGGGGAGGGAACCTCCCAGGTGGCCCACATCGGTGCGGACCCGCGGGTCAACGTGTCCTTCGGCAAGAACACCGAATGGGTGTCCGTGGCCGGAACGGCGGAAGTGGTCAGGGACCGGGCGACGATCCGCGAGATGTGGAACCAGACGGTTGAAGCGTGGTTCCCCGACGGGCCGGACACCCCTGAGGTGGTCCTGCTGCGCGTCGACTCTGACTCGGCTGAGTACTGGACCAGCCCGGGAGGCACCGCGGCCACCGTCCTGCAGTGGGTCAAGTCCAAGGTGACCCACAGCCGCATGAGCGTGGGCGAAAGCGGGACTGTGGAGCTGTAGCTCCTCCAGATAGCAGCAACGCGGGGTCACTTACCGCCCATCCGGAGGTCTGGATCGGGCGGCAAGTGACCCCGCGTTGCTGTTTATTGCAGCTAGGCGACGGGCGCCGGAGCCTTGACCTTGAGTGGCTCGATCTTGCCCATCACGAACAGGTAGTTGGCGGCACCGACGAGGGAGACCCCGCCGATCACGGCCAGCGGCGCCACGAATGAGCCGGTCTGGTCGACGAGCACGCCGATCAGGATCGGGGTGAAGATGCCGGCCAGGTTGGAGGCGAAGTTCTGCAGTCCGCCGATGGAGCCGACGTGCCGCGAGCTGGGGGCGACGTCGGCCGGCAGCGACCAGATTCCCGTGGCCGCCACGGTGAGGCTCGAGTACGCCACCGACAGGAGGGCCAGGGCCATCCAGGCTTCGGGAACCAGTGCAGCGAACATGATGACCGAGCCGCCCGCCAGGCCGCCGGAGATGGCGGTTTTGCGCACCTTGGTCACGGATACGCCATTCCGGACTGCGCGGTCGGCCAGGTAGCCGCCGAGCCAGCCGCACAGCACGGCGCAGATACCGGGGATGGCTCCGAAGAAGCCGAGCTTCAGGAGGTCGAAGCCGCGCTCCTTCACGAGGTAGCTCGGGAAGAAGGTGATGAAGAAGTAGATGGCGCTGTTCAGGCAGAAGAAGCCGAACATCATGCTGAGGATGGTGCGGTACTTGAAGAGTGAACGCCACGGCAGCTTGGCGGCGCCGGCGTCATCACTGGCTTCGCTCCGGGCGCCGCCTTCTTCGATGTAGCTGACTTCGGCGGCATTGGCTCCCGGGTGCTCCTGCGGGCTGCGGTACACCTTCCACCAGATGGCGGCCCAGATGAGTCCGGCGACTCCGATGATGATGAAGACCGCGTGCCAGGAGGTGAGGGCCACGATCAGGGTGACGATTGGCAGCGCGATAACGGCGCCAACCCGCGATCCGGAGTCCCAGATGCTCGTGGCGAAGGCCCGCTCCCGGACCGGGAACCAGGTGGCCACCACCTTGGCGGCGGTGCTGGGAGCCGGGCTTTCGCCGACGCCGAGGAGGAACCTGGCGGCGAAAAGCGACCAGAAGCTCGTCGCGGCCGCGGTCACCATGGTGAAAACGGACCACCATACGGCGGCCAGCGAGAATGAGCGGCGCGGTCCCACCTTGTCCACGTACCAGCCGGCTGCGAGCTGGCAGAAGTCGTAGGCCCAGAAGAAGGCGGCAAAGATGAGTCCCTGCTGCGTGGCCGTGAGCTCGAAGTCCTTGCCCATGAACGGCAGGGCGACGCTCAGGCTTGAGCGGTCAAGGTAGTTGATGCTGAGCCCGATGAAGGCGAGCCAGATGATGACCCAGCGTTTTCGGGTCATCAGGCGCGGCGGTGTGGGGGATGATTTGGTGGCGGTCTTGCTTCCGAGCGCAGTCATGCGGTCTCCTTCGACGTGAACATGGCTTCGGGTGCCTGAGGCACCGGCGGGAGGGAAGACGCCGAAGATGTCGGCGCCAAAATCATATAGGAATCTGGTTAATCATATAGATAATGTGATCCGGATCAAGTCCCGTTTCAGAAAAAAGCTTCTGGAGTCCTCGGCGGCCGGCTGTGGCTTATGATTCCCGAAGCGACTTCCGCCAGTTCTGAACCAAGAGGTAAACGCGTGCCCCCACGTCAACCGTCCGACGTTTCCCGAAGCAAGGCAGCCGTCACCGACGTCTATTCGTCCATGCGCGCCTCGATCCTGGAGGGTGAAATTGCGCCGGGAACGCGGATTAATATCGATGCCGTGGCGCGCAGCCTTGGGGTGTCCCAGACGCCGGTCCGCGAGGTCCTGCAGCGCCTCGAGGGTGACAATCTCGTGGTTTACAGCCCCGGCCGCGGGTACAGCACTACGCCACTGCTTGAGCTGGCGGAGCTGCGTTCACTGTTTGAGTTCCGGCTGCTGGTGGAGCCGTGGGCGGCGCGCTCGGCCGCCGTGGACCGGCTGGCCAACCCTGCCGCTGCCCTTGAGCAGGAGCTCGCGGGCTTCCGGAACACCATGAAGAGCAGCATGGACCTGCGCCAGGATCTGGTGGCCCATGACACGCGCTTCCACGACACCATCCTGGCGGCCTCGGGAAACCCCGTGGTGCGCCACGCGTTTGCGCAGACCCACTGCCACCTCCACACCTTCCGGCTCTACCCGGCCGACGTCGACGGTGCCATCACGGTGGCCGAACACTCGGCCGTCAGGGAGGCTATCGAGGCTTGCGAACCCGAGCGCGCCGAGGCTGCAATGGCCAGCCATATTCGCAATTCCTTCGAAAGGTTTGCGCAGGCCTTTCAGGGGCATGCCGAACTGTCGCCGCTGGAGGACAGTGGCCCGCCCCGTAAGAGGATCATCAGGTAAGCGGATCACCAGTTCAAAAAAGCCCCAGCCCGCAGGGCCGGGGCTTTTTCGCGCCCGAAAACCACCATCCCGCGCACGAAATCCGTCCGGCGCCGAACCCGGGGGCTTGATCGGGAACAGGATTCCTATATGATTATCAAAATTCATATAGGAAATCATGACCGCCCCTCCAGAACTGCCCCGAGAGAAGAGATCCATGCCTTCCATTACCTCCATCAAGACCCAAGACGTGCGGTTTCCGACGTCCCTGGAACTCGACGGCTCCGACGCGGTCAACGTTGACCCGGACTACTCCGCCGCGTACGTGGTCATCCGCACCGACGCGGGCGATGAAGGCCACGGCTTCGTGTTCAGCTGCGGCCGCGGCAACGAGATACTGACGGCCGCGATCGACGCCTACGCCCGCCTGCTGGTAGGCCGGGACATCGATGAACTGATCTATGACCTCGGCGGCGCGTCCAAGCGGCTCGTCCATGACTCCCAGCTCCGCTGGCTTGGGCCTGAGAAGGGCGTGACACAGATGGCGTGCGGCGCCCTGGTGAGCGCCTTGTGGGACATCCGCGCCCGCCGCGAGAACAAGCCGCTCTGGCTCCTGCTGAGCGAGATGGCCCCCGAAGAGCTCGTGGACGTGGTGGACTTCACCCACATCCGGGACGCCCTCAACCCCCAGCAGGCGCTGGACATCCTGCGCGCTGGCCAGGACGGAAAGGCCGCCCGCATTGCGGCGCTCATGGCTGACGGGTTCCCGGCCTACACCACCTCGCCGGGCTGGCTGGGCTACAGCGACGAGAAGCTGGTGCGTCTGAGCAAGGAAGCGGCTGCCGACGGCTTCTCAATGATCAAGCTCAAGGTGGGCGGCGACATCAACGATGACCGCCGACGCATGGCCCTGGCCCGCCAGGCAGTGGGCGACCTCCCGATAGCCATCGACGCCAACCAGCGGTGGGAAGTGTCCGAGGCCGTCGAATGGGTCAACCAGCTCGCGGAATTCAACCCGTACTGGATCGAAGAACCGACCAGCACGGACGACATCCTGGGCCACGCCGAAATTCGAAAGGGCGTTTCCCCGGTCCGCGTTGCCACCGGCGAGGCCGTGGCGAGCCGCATCGTGTTCAAGCAGCTCCTGCAGGCCGGCGCCATCGACGTCCTGCAGCTCGATTCCACCCGTGTGGGCGGCGTCAACGAAAACATTGCCAACCTCCTGCTCGCGGCCAAGTTCGGCGTCCCCGTCTGCCCGCACGCCGGCGGCGTGGGCCTCTGCGAGTTGGTCCAGCACTTCTCCTTCTTCGATTACGCCGCTGTCAGCGGCAGCCAGGAGGGCCGCATGATCGAATACGTCGACCACCTTCACGAACACTTCGCCGAGCCCGTCCGGATCGTCAACGGCCGCTACGCCGCGCCGAAGCTGCCGGGCACGGGAGCCGAAATGTTTGCCGCCTCCCGCGTCCGCTGGGAATTCCCGGCCGGCGCGGGCTGGCAGGAAGTGGGCAACCGCGCCGCGGTCACGGGCGCATCCCTGGCCCCTGCCGGAGCTGGCCGATGACGGCCGCGGCGGCTACCGCCGTCGAACCGACTACCGCCGTTGAACCGGCTGCCTCGGGCGAGGCCACCGACGTCGACCGGCTCAACACAGCCGTCGAGGCGGCGCAGGCCGCCTTTGAAAAAGGCCGCACGGCGGATCCCGCCACGCGCTCCGGATGGCTCGAGGCCGTCGCGGCCGGCCTGGAGCGGGACGCGACGGAGCTCGTGGACATCGCCCGCCGGGAAACGCATCTGGGCGGACCGCGGCTGGAGGGCGAGCTGAAACGCACTGTCTTCCAGCTGCGGCTCTTCGCGGACGAAATCCGCCGGGGCGATCACTTTGACGCCACGATCGACCACGCGGATCCGGCCTGGGGCATGGGTCCGCGGCCGGACCTGCGCCGCTACAACGTTCCGCTCGGCGTCGTCGGAGTCTTCGGCGCCTCGAATTTCCCCTTCGCCTTCAGTGTCATGGGCGGCGACAGTGCGTCGGCGCTGGCAGCCGGCTGCGCCGTCGTGCACAAGGCGCATGACGCGCACCGGGAACTTGCTTCCCGCACCGCCGAAACAGTGGCTGCAGCGCTGGACGCCGCCGGGGCGCCGCCAGGCCTTTTCGCAGTCGTGACCGGACGGCAGGCCGGCGAAGCACTCGTGGACCACCCGCTGGTGAAGGCCATCGGCTTCACGGGCTCGACGGCGGGCGGCCGGGCGCTGTTCAACCGGGCCGCAGCGCGGCCCCAACCCATCCCCTTCTTCGGGGAGCTGGGCGGCATCAACGCCGTTTTCGTCACCCGCAGCGCCTGGGCAGCGCGCCGACAGGAAATCCTCACCGGCTTTGCCGGCTCCTTCACCCTGGGAATGGGCCAGTTCTGCACAAAGCCCGGGCTCCTGTTCGTCCCCGCCGGGCACGCGGCGGACGCCGGTGCCGAACTCCGGAAGGCTCTCGCGGAGTTCGCGCCGTCGCAGCTGCTCAGTCAGCGGCTGCACGGCGGTTACGTCGACGCGGTCCGGGCGCTCCGGGAGGCGGAGGGCGTGGATGTCCTCGTCGAAGGCGACTTCGCCGAGGCGCCCGCCCCCACCGTCCTGCACACCACCGCCGACGCAGTGCGCAAGGAGCCGGACATCCTGCGCCAGGAGATGTTCGGCCCGGCAAGCCTGGTGGTCGAATACGGTGACGAGTCGCAACTGGCCGGGCTGGCTGAACTGTTGGAGGGCCAGCTGACCACCACGCTGCAGGCCGAAGAGGACGACGACGTCACAGAGCTCGCAGCCCGGCTGAGCGACATCAGCGGCCGCGTCCTCTGGAACGGCTGGCCCACCGGCGTCACAGTCAGTTACGCCCAGCACCACGGCGGGCCGTACCCGGCCGCGACGTCTTCCACCACCTCCGTGGGAACGGCGGCCATCCGCCGCTTCCTGCGGCCGGTGGCGTACCAGTCGTTCCCCGCCGCGCGCCTGCCGGAACCGCTGCAGGACAGCAACCCCTGGGGCGTTCCGCAAAGGGTGGACGGCGTGTGGCACCATCCGACTGCGGCCGGCCGTTCACCAGAGGCGGGTCGGCTGTGAGCGCCCTGCCGCTCGACGCGTCAGCGTCAGTCCTGCCCGAGGACGCGGAGCAGGCCCTGCTCATCGGCCGTGTCTGGGACGTCGAAACGGGCGGCCCGCGCGTGGCGGCGGTCAGTGGTGAGTCGGTGTTCGACCTGCAGGACGTTGCCTGCACGGTTTCGGAACTTCTCGAGCTGCCGGACCCGGCCGCAACGGTGCGCGCCGCCATGCTGGACCCGGAACGGAGCCAACCGCGGTGGGCGACGTCAGACGTCCTGAGGGCCACTCTGGCAGGGGACACCAGCCGGCCGCACCTGCTGGCGCCGGTTGACCTGCAGGTCATCAAGGCCTGCGGCGTAACGTTCGTGGACAGCATGATCGAGCGGGTGATCGAGGAGCGCTGCGCCGGCGACGCCGGGCGGGCGGACGAAATGCGGGAGCTCGTTGGCAAGGCCCTCGGCGGCAGCATCGGTGCGGTCCGTCCCGGCTCCCCGGAGGCGGCCGAGGCCAAGCGGGTCCTGATCGCCGAGGGACTCTGGTCCCAGTACCTGGAAGTGGGCATCGGTCCGGACCCGGAGGTCTTCACCAAGGCGCCGGTGCTGTCCTCGGTGGGGCTCGGCGCGGGCATCGGCATCCCGGCGTTCTCCTCGTGGAACAACCCGGAGCCGGAGCTGGTCCTGATTGCCATGTCACAAGGCAAAGTGGTGGGCGCGACGCTCGGCAACGACGTCAACCTCCGCGACGTGGAAGGCCGCAGCGCCCTGCTGCTGGGCAAGGCGAAGGACAACAACGCCTCCAGTGCCCTGGGACCGCTGATCCGGCTGTTCGACGACAGCTTCACACTGAACACTTTGAGGGAGGAAGAGATCCTGCTGCGCGTCGATGGCCCGGACGGCTACCGGCTGGAGGGCCGCAACACAGTGGCGAGGATCAGCCGGCCCTTCGAGGAGCTCGTGGCGGCTACCCACGGAAGGCACCACCAGTACCCGGACGGCTTCGCCCTGTTCACCGGCACGCTGTTCGCGCCCACTCAGGACCGGGATCAACCGGGGCAGGGCTTCACGCACAAGCACGGCGATGTGGTGACTATCCGCAGCCGCCACCTCGGTGCCCTGATTAACTGTGTAGGTGCTTCCGAGGACCTGCCGGAATGGACGTTCGGCCTGCGGCAGCTGTTCGGCTACCTTGAGGCGCAGAGCCGCCAGCCGGCAGGATCCGCCGGGCGCTAGCCTGATCCGGACAGGCCGGACAGCCGGGCAGGGGAGTAAGCGCCCCTGCCCGGCTCCGGCACGCTGGCTCAGATTTTGGGGCCCGGGTGTCGCGCCGTCTCAGGCGTTGTGCGACGCCGCGGCGGAGGACAGCGAGGCCAGTCCCTTTTCGAAGTCGCCGCCCACCATCTTGTCCATGTTCATGAACAACGCAAAAACCTTGCCGATGCCCTTGTTCTCGCCGTTCATGGTCCAGGTGACGCGCGTGCCGTTGCCTTCGGGGACGAACGTGAAGTTGGTGGGGTTGACGGCGGCGAACGGCTTGGTGAATTCCAGCCGGATGTTGATGCTGTCCAGTTCCTGGGCGCCGACGATCTCCATGGTGCCGGAGCCCGCCTTGCGGTTGCCGCTCCAGGCGTACTTTGCGCCGACACCGGCTTCCGGGCCCGAGTAGGTGCGGCTCATGGTGGGGTCCACGGATTCCCACGGGGACCATTTGGTCCATTCGCGGAAACTGTTGACCAGCGGGAAAACGTCCTTGGCAGGGGCGGGAATGAGGGCGCTGCGTGTGACCGTATAGGTTGACATGGCCCCATCCTAAGGCCGGGTTCGGGGCATCGGGAGGAAGGTCTGGCCCGGCGGTTCCCAGCACGCCACCGTGTGGGAGCCTTGCCGAGACAAAGGATGCGGACACCGACCCTCACTGACAGCAACGCGGGGCCACATGCCGCGCAATAAACGGCCCGGATTGGGCCGGAGTGACCCCGCGCTGCAGCATGGGCTAGCTGTTGGCGGCCGCGTCGTCGTAGCCCTGCTGGGTGCCGTTGCCCCGGCCACCACCGCCCGGGCCGCCCATGCCCTCCTCGGTGCCCGTCACCTTGAAGCTGGCGTCCAGCAAGACGGTGGCCCGGGTGCCGTCCGCCTTGGTGATGTGGGCTTCGTACGTGGCGCCGTCGGCGTCGGTTTCCATTCGCTCGATGGTCGCGTCGGGCTGGGCAGCCTTGACGGCGGCCTCGACCTTGGCGGCGGTGTCGCCAGTCAGGACTTCCTCGGTCTTGCCGTTGGCCTGATGCGGCCCGCGGGTCCCGCCGTCTGTCCCGGCAGCGCCGTAGCCCTGCGTTGTGGACGACGCCGCCGACGACGTGCCGCTGTCGGCCATTGCCGGGAGTGCGGCGGCGCCGATCGCACCGCCTCCGGCTGCCGCGGCCAGGATGATGCCGGCCGTCACCTTGTTGATCTTGGACATGTGAATCTCCTATTCTCCGGACCCGGGCGAACGGGCCGGCCGCCTCTGCGGCCTGGGAAAATACTCTGATTCAGGCTTGTGTCCCTACTTCGCGGCCGCTGTGCCAGGCCTGTGAATGCCCGCCGCCAGTAACTTTGTGGTTCCCGCCGCTACTTCGGCGCCTGCTGCGATGTGTGCGCCTGCCGCGATTTCTGCCCCTGCTGCAATTTCAGCACAGCGCAGCGCGTCCTCCAGCCGTGCCACGGCGGGCGCGTAGCCAGGGCCAGCCAGCGTCCGCAGCAGCTCCGTTTCCCGCATCGCCTTGATGAATGCGGCGGTTTCCGGCCGTGCCACGTCCGCCATGTCAGGGAAGTCGATGGCCAGCGCCGGATCCAGTTCGTACCGCTGCCAGCGCTTCAGGACAGCATCGTGGAGATCTACGGCGGCCCGGCGGGCAGGCAAATCCTCCCGCTGGCGGCGCCGGGAGGCATACCAGCCCAGAATCTGCGGGCTGCTGCGGTACGCGGCAACGCCGCTGGCGCCGGTGACGGCGGCCAACGCCAGTCCAGCGAGCGGTGATGTCACCGCCGGGATCAGAAGGGCCGGAATTATCACGGCTGCCCCGCAGAAAAGGTCCCAGAACAGCGGGTCTGAACTGTCGCCGTCGGGCCTTCCGGCATGGTGCCGTACGGCGAAGACGGTGCAGGAAGCGGCGGCCACCAGCACCGCACCCCAGAAGACAAGCTGCAGCGCCCCAATCAGGACGGCTTCCGTTACGGCGGGCACTCCACCACCTCCAAGCAACGGGGCCCGGTAATTCGGGCTCCACTACAATTGCATCCCCTGCGGCCCCGGTGGTCAATGGGTCGCCGGGCCGCGCCAGCGACTGGCCGTGGCAAACGGTTTGCAGCGGGCGGCGCTCGGCGTAGCCTTGGCGGCATGCGACTCAAAATGTGCAGCATCCACGTCCAGGATCCGGCAGCGGCCCACTCGTTTTATACCGAGACCCTCGGCTTCGAGACCCTCATGGCCATGCCGGAACACAACCTGTTCATCGTTAAGGATCCGGGTGCCGCGGGCGGCGCGGGGCTGCTGCTGGAGCCGAGCGATAATCCAATCGCGGCCGCTTACATGACCGGACTTCACGACGCCGGGATCCCGGCGATCGTCTTCGGCGTCCCCGACGTGAAGGCCGAGCATGGGCGGCTCACCGCCGCGGGCGTCCGGTTCCAAGGCGAACCGTCGGAAGACCCCTTCGGGATCTCGGCCGTGTTCGACGACGGCTGTGGCAACTTCGTCCAGCTCCACCAGGACTGAAGGCCGTTCGCCGCAAGACCGCTGGCTTAACAAGACCGCTGGCTTAAAAGGTGGGAGACCTGAATGGACGCCGTTGACGCCTTGAATGAGATCGCGTTCTGGCTGGAACGCAGCGCCGCGCCAACGTTTAAGGTCCAGGCCTTCCGGAAAGCCGCCGGCATCATTGGCGACATCGCCCCTGAGGAGCTGACGGAGCGGGCACAGGACGGCCGGCTGAAGCGGACCAAGGGGATCGGGGACACGACGTTCCAGGTAATCCGGCAGGCGGTCGACGGTGGAGTGCCGGATTACCTGGAAAAGCTGAGGCAGAGCGGCGCGGAACCTCTCGCCGCCGGCGGCAAGGGGCTGCGACCTCTGCTGCGGGGAGACCTGCACAGCCACAGCGACTGGTCCGACGGCGGATCGCCCATTGGCCTCATGGCGGATGCCGCCCGCACCCTCGGCCGCGAGTACCTTGCCCTGACGGACCACTCGCCGACCCTGAAGATTGCGAACGGGTTGAGTGCCGAGCGGCTCAGCGAACAGCTCGAGGTTGTGGCCGCCGTTAACAAGGTCCACGCCGGTCCGGGGCCCGGCGGGTTCAGGCTGCTGGCTGGAATCGAGGTGGACATCCTCGAAAACGGCGAGCTGGACCAGTCTCCGGAGATGCTGGACCGGCTCGATGTGGTGGTGGCCAGCGTGCACTCAAAGCTCCGCGCGGACCGGAGCACCATGACGGACAGGATGCTCGGCGGCATCGGGGACCCGCACACCAACGTGCTGGGGCACTGTACCGGGCGCCTGCTGCAGGGCTCGCGCGGCACCCGTCCGGAGTCGGAATTCGACGCCGAACGCGTGTTTGCGGCGTGCGCGGAAGCCGGCGTCGCCGTCGAAATCAATGCCCGGCCCGAGCGCCAGGATCCGCCCGACAACCTCATGCAGCTGGCCCTCGATGCGGGGTGCCTCTTCAGCATCGACAGCGATGCGCACGCGCCCGGCCAGCTGGACTTTCTGCAGTACGGAGCCGAGCGGGCGGAACTGAACGGGGTGCCGGCGGACCGGATCATCACCACGTGGCCGCTGGAGCGGCTGCTGGAGTGGCTGAAATCGGGGACATAAGACATCTGGCCACGTGGTCGCATTCCATCACCGCGGCACCAACTAAGCGTGGTGACTATTACGTTGCAGAGTGGTAAACCTTAATTGTTCCGCTGAGGAACCCCGGCGGGCCCGTTCTCACTGCGAGGTGCACCATGACTTCCATGAATCCTGCCAATCATCTCGACGAACTGGGCCACAGAACACTGCGCAGGGTACGCGGGCGCATCATGCCGCTCATCGTCCTGCTCTATTTCGTGGCTTACCTGGACCGGAACAACGTGGGCTTCGCCAAGCTGACCATGAGCGAGGACATCGGGCTGAGTGCTTCAGCGTACGGGCTCGGTGCAGGCATCTTCTTCCTCGGCTATGCGTTGCTGGAAATTCCCAGCAACGGCGGCATGTACAGATTCGGCGCCCGAAAGTGGATAGCCCGGATCCTGATCTCCTGGGGCGTCTTTGCCACCGCCATGGCCCTGGTGAACGGGGAAACCACGTTCTACGTCGTCCGCTTCCTGCTGGGCGCGGCCGAGGCCGGATTCTTCCCGGCCATCCTCTTCTACCTGACCCTGTGGTTCCCGGCCGCCCAGCGCGTCACGGTCCTGGGTATCTTCATCCTGGCGCAGCCGGTCTCCAACGCCCTGGGCGCCCCTGTGTCGGGCCTGCTCCTCCAGATGGAAGGCATTGCGGGCCTGCACGGCTGGCAGTGGCTCTACATCATTGAAGGCATTCCGGCCATCCTGCTCGGCCTGCTCACCCCGATCCTCATGACGGACCGCCCGGGCCATGCGAAGTGGCTGCCGGCGGAGGAGCGCGAATGGCTGACCAAGACCATGGACGAGGAGCTCGCCCACAAGCAGAAGGGCCAGCCGCACCACTTCCTGGCCGGCCTCAAGGACCCCCGGACGATTGCGTACTCCGCGCTGTACTTCGGCCTGGTCTGCGGAATCTACGGCCTCGGTCTGTGGATGCCCACCATCGTTGCCGCCCTGGGCAAGTTCAGCACCACCCAGGTCGGTTTCATCGTGGCGATCCCGTACACGATTGCGGCGGTTTTTGTGTACTTCTGGGGCAGGCGCTCCGACCGGACGGGTAACCGCGTGCTGCACGCCAGCATCAGCATGGTCCTCGCTGCCGTAGGTCTCCTGGCTGCCGGCTTCCTGGTGCAGGTGAACGCTATTCTCGCCCTGATGGCGCTGACCCTGGCGGCCATGGGCATCTACTCGGCCATTGCCCCGTTCCTGGCGATGCCTTCCACGGCCTTGGTGGGAGCCGCGGCCGCCGCCGGTCTTGCCATGGTGAATTCACTGGGGAACCTGGGCGGTTTCGTGGCTCCCTACGCGGTGGGGCTGTTCAACGACGCCACGGGCGACAACCGCTCAGGCCTCGTGTTCCTGTCGGCGGTCCTGGCCATCACGGCAGTTGCCACCTATCTCTACGGACGCAGGCGGCCGGAAGGTCATGTGAAGCCCGGTACCCGTGCAGCCGTTGGTGAGGAAGCGGTTGCTGCCGACGAGTTCGACGACACCAAGTACTGACAACAGGCGACGAGAGGCTAAGGGACATGACGCATCACGAAACGTTGCCGGCCGAGCGAACCGCGGTGCTGACCGGCGCCGCGTCTCCGCGCGGCATCGGACGGGCGACGGCGGAAATGCTTGCCAGCCAGGGGTGGTCGGTGGCGATCCTGGATATCGACGGCGACGCGGCGCGGCTGGCGGCAGAGGAAATCACCGCCGTCTACGGCGTCAAGGCCACGGGGGCGGGCGCGGACGTCTCCGACCCGGCGGCCGTCAACGCCGCCATCGACGAGATCGAGTCCAGCATGCCGCCGATCGTTGGCCTGGCCAACCTTGCCGGCATCAGTTCGCCCACGGAATTCATGGATGAGACGCTCGAGGCGTGGGAGCGCGTGTTCAAGATCAACATGACCGGCACGTTCCTGGTTACCCAGCGTGTGCTCAGGGGCATGATCGAGCGCAAGCTCGGCAGAGTTGTCAGCGTCTCCTCCATTTCGGCCCAGCGTGGTGGAGGCACCTACTCCAAGGTGGCGTACAGCGCCTCGAAGGCGGCCATCATCGGCTTCACCCGAGCCCTGGCCCGGGAAATGGGCCAGCACGGCATCACCGTCAACTGCGTCGCTCCGGGGCCGGTGGACACGGACATCATGGGCGGAACGCTGACGGATGAACGCAAGGCCGCCATGTCCGCCGACATTCTGATGGGCCGGGTTGGCACCGTGCGGGACATCGCCGCGCTCATGGTGTTCCTGATGGGCGAGGACGCCGGCTACATCACGGCAGCGACGTATGACATCAACGGAGGGCTGCAGATTTCCTGAGGGTTCCGGGCCCAACGATCAGGACCGGGTGAACAACGGGCGTCCTACCCTTCGCACTCCGAGCAGTACTTTTTTCCGTCTTTTTCCCGCGCGAGCTGGCTGCGGTGATGGACCAGGAAGCAGGACATGCACGTGAACTCGTCCTCCTGCACCGGGATGACCTGGATGAGCAGCTCTTCGTGGGAGAGGTCGGCCCCGGGAAGGTCGATGCCTTCTG
This sequence comes from Arthrobacter sp. 05T444, assembly GCF_056395905.1. Taxonomy (NCBI): domain Bacteria; kingdom Bacillati; phylum Actinomycetota; class Actinomycetes; order Micrococcales; family Micrococcaceae; genus Arthrobacter; species Arthrobacter sp. 05T444. The sequence continues at coordinate 44,709 of NZ_JBFTKK010000017.1, read as the reverse complement.
CGGTGTCGGCTTCCTCGACGTCCAGCAGGGCTGTCTGGGATCCGCCGCGCTGGGACTGCATCGCTTCGATCGATTCGGTCCCCGGCTGATCCTCTTGATTGACGCGCGGTGCGTCGTAGTCGGTTGCCATGGTGGTTTCACTCCTTCGCATGGGGGTCGGATTGGCGCCCATTCGCAGGCATCAACTCTACTGCCCTGCCAAGTATTCCCGGGGAGAGCCGGCGCCTGAAGTACAACTTACGGAGCGCACAAAAGTCCGGTGGCTACCGGCGCATTGCCGGCAGCCACCGGACTGGGTGGCGGAGCTGCCTGAAACTCTGCAGCCTCTCCGCGATTGTTGGTGATGCCCGACGTGGCCTAGCGGTTCACGACGGTGGCTGGCCCGGCCGTTCCACCTACGGTGGACTCAATCCAGACTCTGCCGGGGTTGCTGGCTCCGGCTGCGGCGTTGCGTAGCCGGAGGTTGTAGTCGCCACCGGTCGCCGGTGCGGCCGCCGCAGTGACGGCTACCTGGCCCAGCACGGGGCCGGTTGGGCTTCCGGAGTGGATGGTAATGACGCCGCCGACCACACTGCTGGTGCCGCTGATCCTGAGATCGCCTGCCCTCCACTGTGCGATACCGATCGTTACCGTGTCCGCTACCGGTGTCACGGTGACCTCGTCTGTCCGGACCGTGGTGCCAACCGTGACCGTCAGCCTGAAAGTGAGCGGACTGTTCGTCATCGGTGATTTGAAGACCGGCAGACTGAACGTCGGCTTCAGCGTGGTGCCGCCGGTAATCGTCACCTGGTTCGGATCAGTTGCCCCGGAAAGTACCTGTTCCCATTCGTACTTGGCGCCCGTTGTGGTGGATCCGGTGCCGTCCAGTGCCACGGTGGTGGCTGTGGTGCGGCGGGCGACGCTCTGGTCCGGGCCGGCGATGGCCACGACGGCGCCTTGGGCGGTCGCGGACGCGGTCTTGGCCGATTCGGGACTGGTGCCGTTGATGTTGCTGGCCCTGATGGTGAACTGGTAGGCGGTGTCGCCGGCGAGTCCGTCATAGACCAGGGACGTGGCCGTGCCGGGAGCCGTCTTGGGGGCGCCGAACGCGGTGCCGTCAGCTGTGTAGGCCTGGATCGTGTACCCGGTGATGGTCAGGCCGGGCGCGCCCGCGTCCGGTGCGGTCCAGGTCAGGCTTGCCGTACCCTGGCCCACGACGGGTGCTCCTGAGAAGGCCGGGGCGGCCGGTACGGGGTCGTTGGTGATGGAGAAGTTCAGTGTGCCGGCCTGGGACACGTTGCCCGAGGGGTCGATGGCGGCGAACTTGAGTGTGCCGGTCTGGGCGATGTTAACCGGGCCGGTGTAAAGGGTTGCGGCATCGGAAGTGACGCCGCCGGGGAGGACGGGTTCTGTTCCGTTGGTGGTGAAGAAGATGCTGCTTCCGGCCTCGCTGGCGGTCAGGGTGACGTTCTGGGCCGTGGAGAAAGTGCCTCCGCTGGGCGTGGCCGTCACTGTCGGGGCGGTGGTGTCAGTTTGCGGGATGGCGTGGACCCCGGGGAAGGTGTCTCCGGTGCTGCTTTCGGCCACGACGTAGACGTCGTAGTTCTCTCCGGCAGCCAGTCCGGTGATGGTGGTGCCGGAGGCTGCCTGGCCGGTGATGCGCTTGCCAATTTCTACTTGTTCGTTGGCGGTCACGGTCTGGGCGACCGCGGTTGCCCGGTAGCCAGTGATGGCCGGTGTGCCCGGGATAGCTACAGCGGGGGTCCAGGTCAGTTTGAGTCCGCCGGACACTTTCGCGGCAGAGACGCTGGTTGGCCCTGGAGGGCCGGACTGGAGGGGACCGTTGGGGCACCCGCCCATGCCCGGGCCGCCGGGTTCGCCGAACTCGGCGATGGTCACGCCCTGTCGGTTGGCCGCGGCGTCCTCCAGTTCCCAAGCCATGGCGCGCTCACCGAGTCCGGCGTTCGCGGCGATCTCGGCGTTGGCGGGGTCATCGAAAACGTAGGTTGCGGTGAAGGTGTTGGGACCGTCGACATCGAATTCAAGGCTGGAGGAGTAGCCGCCCTTGGGGGCCGCGGTGAGGAGGCCGGGGACGGCGCGAATATCGCGGCGGGCGATCGTGGTGGCGGTCAGGGCCGGCTCAATGATGCGCTGTTCCATTTGAGCCCGGTTGACGCCGGTCCCTACGTGTCCTTTGACCGTAACAGTGCTGCCGCTGAGGATCGAGTCGGCGGTGACATAGGTGTCCAGGACGCGAGTGTCGCCGGCGGCCGTGGCGCCGAACTTGAGGGAGACGGTATCGCCCGGCTGGATATCGGGGGTAACGTTCAGCCCCGTACCGGCCCCCCAGCAGTACCCGCCGGGGTGGTTGACTTCAAAGGCAACGTCTCCGCCAGAGACCACGCCCTTCGCCGAACCAATGACGCCGACTCCTGCGCGGGTGACCTCCACGGTTGCTGTCTCGCCCTTGTGGCTCTGGTAACCCTCGACAGTAACGAAGTCGCGGTTGGGAAAGACCAGGAGGTTGTCGGGGAAGGTCGGCACGGCCGCGCTGGCGGCCGGGATGGTGAACATGGACGTTGCGCAGACCACGGCCGAAACGGTTGCAATGATTCCGGCCCTGCGGGTACCGGGAAGGCGTGAAGTGCGCGCTTCCGGCTCGTGTTGTGCTGATTTCATGATGACCTCATCGATCCGAGGTGCGCGATACCTTCACGCACAATCACAGAATCAATAGGCCGCCTTGGGGAAACGCTGTTCTTCGCGGGCATTTCGAGCGTCTCCCCCCGCCATTTCTGCGGCCCCCTTGGGCCCCCAAATGGTGGGGGAGCGGACCGGATGAGCGGGGCCGTTCGTCGCGGCGGCAGATGGTTTGGCCGCGCCCCGTCTGGCTTCTGTGGGCGGCAGGCCGGCTGGGGGGCAAGGCCCCCCAGCCGCGCTCGCGTCCCCTCGGGATGGGGGATCAGGAGTCCGGGTTATCGCAAGGGTTACGGCAGCTTTCGTGCTGCCGGAAGCTCCAGCTAGGCCTGGCGCGCCTTCTTGGCGTCTTTCTTGGAAGCCTCGTCTTTGACGCGCTGAGCCTCGGCGCGCACCGCGGCGTGGGTGGAGCGCTCGGCGACCAGCCACGCGGGGGGAGCCTGCAGCAGCGCGGTGATTTCCGCCGTCGTCAGGGCCTCTTCGACGCCGCCGCGGGCCAGTCCGCTGATCGAGACATTCAGCTTCTGCGCCACCACCGGGCGGGGGTGCGGGCCGTTGCGGCGCAGCTCGGCCAGCCACTCCGGCGGGTTCGCCTGGAGTTCTGCGAAATCGGCGCGCGTGATGGTTGAATCCTGGAACTCCTGGGGTGTTGCGGGCAGGTAGATGCCAAGCTTCTTGGCAACGGTGGCCGGCTTCATGGACTGGGAGTTAGCAGAGGTCATGCTTCAAGGGTATCTGGCTGCGTACCGGAAGGGGACCAACGGTGAACCGAGAGCGGGCACCGCGCGGGGCACTGGCGGTACTGAGCTCCGGCGGTACTGCACTGGCGGTACTGAGCGCGGGCGGTACTGTGAACGTGTGCCCGCTGAAGATGAATCCACATTAGCCCCCGCCCCGCCAGAACCCGGCCAGCGGGAGCTTCGCTTCGCGTACGTCGCCGGCGTCACGCCGGGAAAGTGGATCCGCCGCTGGGAAGAGCGGATGCCGCATGTTCCGTTGCGCGGCTTCATGTCCGACGGCGGCACGCAGCTTTCCGTGCTGCGCGACGGTTCTGCCGACCTCAGTTTTGTGCGGCTGCCCGTGGACCGCGAGGGCCTGAATGTCATTCCGCTGTATGAAGAACAGCCGGTGGTGGTGGCACCCAAGGGCCATGAGATCTCGGTGTTCGAGGAAGTGGCACTGGAGGACCTCGCGGAGGAGACCTTCCTCGACGCCGACGGGCTCGGCGGGCCGGAAGCTGCCCTGCAGGTGGTGGCGTCGGGGGCGGGCCTGCTCATCCTGCCCATGTCCGTGGCCAGGCACTTCAACGTCAAGGACACCGTGGCCCGCCGGCTCACAGGGGCGCCCGGCACCGAAATTGCCTTGGCGTGGCCCAGCGATGCCACGGACGAGGTGATTGAGGAGTTCATCGGCATTGTCCGCGGGCGCACAGCCCAGAGCTCCCGGCAGCCGTCCGCCCAGCAGGAGAAGCCGAAGAAGGAACCCAAGCCGGACCGCCGCGGCACCGGCGCCAAGAAGCCCAAGGTGGCCCAGCGCTACGCCCCCAACCCGGACAAGGGCCGCGGCCGCGGCTCGCGGAAAAAGGGCAAGCGCTAGCCAAGCACCTGCGCTCTCAGCGCTCTCAGACGCCGTGAATGGCGACCTGCTGGGCCTCGGACCGGTCAAGGTACGCCAGCATCAGCTCTGACGCGCGCTCACCGTCCCCGGCTTCCAACGCGGCGCAGATCTGCTCGTTGTCCTTCAGGTATCCGCTGTAGAACTCGGCGTCCACCGTGGCCTTGTGGAAGAACAGGCGCATCTCGGCGAGCACCTGGGACATGATTGTGTCCAGGCGCCGGCTTCCGGCCATGGCCACAATGGCGCGGTGGAAATGCTGGTTGGCGCTGCCGAGCCCCTCATTGTCATTCGCGGCCGCGGCTTTCTTGCCCTCTTCCACAGCGGCGCGCACGGCCGCAATCTGCTCCGTGGTGCCCCCGTTCCGGATGGTGCTTACCTCGATGGCGCGGCGGACGGTGTAGACGTCGTGGATGTCACCGGCGCCAAGACTCGCCACGAACACACCGCGGTTGGGATGCCGGACCAGGAGCCGCTCGCTGGCCAGCTCGGCGAAGGCCTCACGGACAGTGTTGCGTGAAACGCCTAGATCCTCGGCCAGCGCGGCTTCCGTGAGCCTGGCGCCAGGCAGCAGCAGCCCTTCGGCAAGTTGGTGCCGCAGCTCCTGGGCAACCCGCTCCGCCACCGAGGGCACGGCTACCCGAAGGCGTGCCCCGGCAAGCGATGCGCCGTTGCCTGCAGCGGCTGGGGCGGAGGCACTCCGGGCGTTGCGGGCTGGGCTCGTCATGCCTTGAATTTACACGATTGCCACATCGTTTAATCGTTGGATTGTTGAACAATTCCTCAAAGTGGTGCATCCTAGAACTCAGGCTTCTATGAGACGAGGATCACAATGACGAAGATCGACCTGAACAGCGACGTCGGAGAATCATTCGGGCGGTGGACCCTGGGCGATGACCAGGCGATGTTCCGCTCCGTCACGAGCGCCAACGTGGCCTGCGGCTTCCACGCCGGTGATCCCAGCGTTATTCGGAAGACCTGCCGGCAGGCGGCCGCCGCCGGCGTCGTCATCGGCGCACATGTGGGCTACCGCGATCTTGCCGGTTTTGGCCGCCGCTTTCTGGACATAGCGCCCAACGAGCTCGCGGACGACGTCGTCTACCAGATCGGCGCGCTGCAGGCGCTGGCCGCGGCGGAGGGCACGCGCGTCCAGTACGTTAAACCGCACGGCGGGCTCTACAACGCGATCGTCCACCACACGGCGCAGGCACAGGCCGTGGTCGACGCTGTGAAATCGGTGGACGCCCAGCTGCCCATTCTGGGGCTTCCCGGCTCGGAGGTGCTCCGCCTGGCGGAAGCCGCCGGCCTGCGTGCCGTCCCGGAAGCCTTCGCCGACCGGGCATACAACCCGGACGGCACGCTCGTGTCCCGCTCCCTGCCAGGATCTGTCCTTGATGATCCCGCAGAAGTGGCGGAACATGTCCTACAGATGGCCACTGATTCCGCCGTCCGCACCGTGGACGGTTCCGTCCTGAAAATCCGCGCAGAAAGCATCTGTGTGCACGGCGATTCCCCCGGAGCCGTTGCCATGGCCACAGCCGTGAAGTCAGCCCTGACCGCAGCAGGCGTCACCGTCGCCGCCTTTGCCTGACCGCCCGGCCTGCCTGCCGCAGCATGGCCGAATAACCCTTCCAAGCACTCCAACACCCCAACCCCGGAGTATCTAATGACCGCCTCAAACCCATCACCGGCCGGGTCCACACCCGGAACGCCGTCCCCGGCAAAGAAGCCGCAAACCAAGAGGATGCCGCCCGGAGCACTCAAGGCCTACGTCGCCAGCCTCACCGGCACGTCCCTTGAGTACTACGACTTCGCCATCTATTCGGTGGCTTCCGCCCTCGTCTTCCCCAAGATCTTCTTCCCCGGCAATGACGAGTTCGTCGGGCTGCTCCTTTCCTTCTCGGCGTTCGCCGTCGGCTACCTCGCCCGCCCCATCGGCGGTGTGATCTTCGGCCGGCTCGGCGACAAGATCGGCCGCAAGCAAGTCCTGGTAGTTACCCTCATGCTGATCGGCGCAGCCACGGTGCTGATCGGTGCGCTGCCTGACTACTCGGTCATCGGCGTCGCCGCCCCGGTCATCCTGGTGCTGCTGCGACTGGCCCAGGGCATCGGCGTCGGCGGCGAATGGGGCGGAGCCGTCCTGCTCTCCAGCGAGTTCGGCGATGCCCACAAGCGCGGCTTCTGGTCTTCGGCCGCGCAGATCGGCCCGCCGGCCGGCAACCTGATGGCCAACGGAGTCCTGGCCGTGCTGGCAGCGACCCTCAGCAACGAGGCCTTCCTTTCCTGGGGCTGGCGCGTCGCTTTCCTGGCCTCCGCACTCCTCGTGGTCTTCGGCCTGCTCATCAGGCTCAAGCTCGAGGAAACCCCGGTCTTCAAGGCCATCCTTGCCCACGGTGAACAGCCCAAGGCCCCCATCAAGGAGGTCTTCACCAAGGAACCGCGTGCCCTGGTCGCGGCCGCCCTGTCCCGGGTCTGCCCCGATGTTCTCTACGCCCTCTTCACCGTCTTCGTGGCGGTCTACGCCACCAAGGAACTGGGCATGACCACCGGCAATGTCCTCGGCGCCATCCTGATCGGTTCCGCCTTCCAGCTGGTACTTATTCCCGCAGCCGGGGCCCTCACGGACCGCTTCAACCGCCGCCTCGTCTACGGAATTGCCGCAGTCGGAACCGCTGCTTACACCCCGCTGTTCTTCCTGATGATCCAGGGCAGGTCCGTCCTGATGCTCACCTTCGGCGTCGTGATCGGCCTGGCCTTCCACGCGTTCATGTACGGCCCGCAGGCGGCGTACATCACCGAGCAGTTCCCGGCCCGGCTGCGCTACGCCGGCAGCTCGCTGGCCTACACGCTGGCCGGAGTGATCGGCGGCGCCGTGGCACCGTTGATCTTCACCGCCCTCTACGCAGCGTCCGGCGACTGGCTACTGATCGCGGTGTACCTGCTGGTGGCGTCCGTGGTCACCGTCATCGGCCTGGCGCTCGGCCGGAACCCGCAGACGGCCGAGGAAGAACGGCTGCTGCAGGAATCGCGCGCCTAAGTGGCTCAGATCCCATTCACGGCACCGGCAACGATGGAAGCGGCTATGGAAACAGTGGCAGCACAAAAGGCGGCCGTTCAGAAGGTCAGGTCCGTGCGTGCGGTGGGGACCCGGGCGGTGCTCGCCGAACTCTCCGGCACCCGGGACGTCCTCGCCCTGCAGGCACTGCTTCTGGAGAACCCGCTGCCGGGCCAGCAGGACGTTCTGGCCGCGGCCGAGACGGTCCTGCTGACGGCGGATTCGCCGGCAGCTGCACGACGCATCGCCGCGCTGCTGCTGCAACTCGACCTCACCGCGCCGCCCCAGCGGGACGGCGACCTGGTGGTCATTGACACTGTGTACGACGGCGAAGACCTCACCGAAGTGGGGGAGCTGACCGGCCTCGGAGCGGACGGCGTGATAGCCGCTCACACCGGGCAGATCTGGACTGTGGCCTTCGCCGGCTTCGCCCCTGGCTTCGGCTACATGGTGGGGGAGAACCAGGTCCTCGAAGTGCCCCGCCGCAGCTCACCGCGCACCGCCGTTCCCGCCGGCTCGGTGGCCCTGGCCGGCAACTACTCCGCCGTGTACCCGCGCCGGTCCCCGGGCGGCTGGCAGCTCATCGGCCGCACCGGCGCGAAAATGTGGGACCTGGACCGTGAACAGCCCGCGCTGGCGAGCCCCGGCCACCGGGTGCAGTTCCGTGCCGTCCGGGACGCAGTAACACTGGCTGATGAAGCCGTTACCGTTGCCGCGGCGGAGCCGCAGGACGTTCCATCCGGCCTGCAGATCGTTTCTCCGGGACTTTACAGCCTGATCCAGGATCTCGGCCGCTACGGCCACTCCGCACTGGGGGTTTCCGCCGCCGGAGCGCTGGACCGGGCCTCGCTGCGGCGGGCCAACCGCCTCGTGGGGAACGCGCCGTCGGCCGCTGCCGTTGAGACTGTCGCCGGCGGACTCACGGTGACGGCCGTCGGGGACCAGGTCCTCGCCGTCGCCGGCGCGCCGTCGGAACTGACCGTTGACTCTGCTTCGGACGACTCTGCTTCAGACGAGGATTCCGGGACCGTCCGGCGCTCGGTTCCGGTAGCCACCCCCTTCGCCTTGCTCGACGGCGAGACCCTGACCATCGGCGCGCCGGAGAGTGGTTTCCGCAGCTACCTCGCCGTCCGCGGAGGAGTGGACGTAGCGCCCGTGCTGGGCAGCCGTTCCACCGACACCATGTCCGGCATCGGCCCGGCGCCGCTTGCCGCCGGCCAGGTCCTTGCCGCCGGTGGCGAGACCGAATCCGGCGTCGTCGGGACCCCCGAGCTGCAGCCGGAGTTCCCGGGCACCGGGGTGACCGTGCTCGACGTCGTCCCCGGACCGCGCGCCGACTGGTTCGATCAGGAGGCGCTGGCGTCTTTTGCCGGCCAGGAGTGGGAGGTGAAGCCGCAGTCCAACCGGGTGGGCATGCGCCTGAACGGCACGCCGCTGCAGCGCAGCCGCGCAGGCGAACTCCCCAGTGAGGGCACCGTTGCCGGAGCCCTTCAGGTCCCGCCGGAGGGCCTGCCCGTACTCTTCCTCGCCGACCATCCAATCACCGGCGGCTACCCGGTGATCGCCGTCGTGGTGGATCACCAGCTCGACATCGCAGCCCAGATCCCGATTGGCGGCAAGATCCGCTTCCGCTGGGCTCCTGCTAAAGACGTTCCAGCCCGCGTTTCCCCTTCCGCCGAGATCCCAGCCGCCGCAGCGGCCCCCGAAACCACTTCCGAACGAAAAGCGAGTAACTGATGCGCAAGGTCCTGATCGCCAACCGCGGAGAAATCGCCGTCCGGATTGCCCGGGCCTGCGACGACGCCCAACTGGGCTCCGTCGCCGTCTACGCGGACGTCGACGCTGACGCAGTGCACGTCGCCGCCGCGGACGAGGCGTACGCCTTGGGCGGGAACTCGCCCGCGGACACTTACCTGAACATCCCCAAGCTGCTCGCCGCTGCCGCCCAGTCCGGCGCGGACGCCATCCATCCCGGCTACGGCTTCCTCTCTGAGAACGCCGACTTCGCCCAGGCAGTCCTGGATGCCGGACTGACGTGGATCGGCCCGACGCCGGAGGCCATCTTGCTGCTTGGCAACAAGATCACCGCCCGGGAGACGGCCGTCCGCGCCGGTGCGCCGCTCGTGGCCGGCAGCGACGGTCCGGTGGACTCGGCCGCGGAAGCGCGCGCCTTTGCCGAAGAACACGGCCTGCCGATCGCCATCAAGGCAGCCTTCGGCGGCGGAGGGCGCGGCATGAAGGTGGTCCGCGCCCTGGACGAAGTGGAGGAAGCCTTCGACTCTGCGGTCCGGGAAGCCGTCGCCGCGTTCGGTCGGGGTGAATGCTTCGTGGAGCGCTACCTGGACCGTCCCCGCCACGTCGAGGCGCAGGTCCTGGCGGATACCCACGGCAACGTGGTCGTCGTAGGAACCCGCGACTGCTCCCTCCAGCGGCGGCACCAGAAGCTGGTAGAGGAGGCCCCTGCGCCGTTCCTCAGCGGTGACCAGCGGAAGCAGATTTACGACGCCGCCAAGGCAGTCTGCCGGGAAGCCGGCTATTCCGGCGCCGGGACAGTGGAATTCCTCGTGGCCACGGACGGCACCGTGGCGTTCCTCGAAGTCAACACCCGCCTGCAGGTGGAGCATCCGATCACCGAGGAAACTACCGGGATCGACCTGGTCCAGGAGCAGTTCCGGATCGCGGCGGGAGAACGCCTGCGTTACTCCGAGGACCCGGCACCGCGCGGCCATTCCTTTGAGTTCCGGCTCAACGCCGAGGATGTGGGCCGCGGCTTCCTGCCGTCACCCGGAACCATTGCCGAGTTCTCCGGTCCCACCGGTCCGGGCATCCGCCTGGACACCGGCGTCCGCTCCGGCTCGTTCGTCGCGCCGCAGTTCGACTCCCTGCTGGCCAAGCTGATCGTCACGGGCGCGGACCGCCAGCAGGCGCTGCGCCGGGCCCGCCGCGCTCTCGCGGAAATCCGCATCACCGGCGTGTCCACCGTGCTGCCGTTCCACCGGGCGGTCCTCGAGTCCCCGGACTTCACCTCCGAAACCGGCCTGGGCATTCATACCCGCTGGATAGAGACCGACTTCGCGGACCGGATCCCGGCCGATCCGGGCTACAGCACCACAGCGCCCGACGGCGAACGCCGCACCATCACCGTGGAGGTGGACGGCCGCCGCATGGCGGTGGGCCTGCCGGCGGATTTGTTGGACGGCTGGGCACTTTCTGCCCGGACACTGTCCGGTGGGGCACTGTCCGGTGGGGCGCTTCCGGCCGGGGTTTCGATTGGTTCGGGGTCCGGCGGCGGTGCTGACCGTTCGGGCACGGATGCCGCCGACCCTGGGGAGCTGCGCGCCGACATGGCCGGGACCGTGGTGAAGTGGCTCGTAGAGCCGGGCGACGAAGTTTCGGCGGGGGACGCCGTCGTCGTTCTTGAAGCGATGAAGATGGAAACCCGGATCGCGGCGCACCGCGACGGAACGGTGACCGGCATCCGTGCCGAAGCGGGCGGGGTGGTCACCGCGGGAGCGGTGCTGGCAATGATCGGGTAGCCGCACGCATCAGCGGACGAGCGTGCGGATGCCGCCCCAGCCTGTCCCGATGGTGCCCGGTGCTCCCCACCGGCCCTGGCCCAGCGGGTAGTAGCGCAGCGCGCCGTCGTGGAACAAAACGGTCAGGCCGCGGGTGCCGGCTCCCTGAAAACTGTAATTGGCGGTGATGCTGCGGGCGCTCCAGCCGGTGCCGATTTGCGGGCGGGCTTCGCTCAGGAAGTTGCCCCTCCCGTCCTGGCGGTAGAGGCGGAGAATCCCGTCCCGGCCGGAGGCCAGCAGATCCGGGCGGCCGTTGTTGTCCCAGTCCGCGATGGTGAAGTTGGAAACGTTGCCCCATCCGCTGCCTACCAGGCGCCGGGTGCCAAGCCCGCGGCCTGCGGGGTTGTCGTATAGCCACAGCTTGCCCGCGACGTCGCGCGCCAGAACACCCGGATACCTTCGTGAGGTGTCCCAGGTCCCGGCCGTGATGGTCAGCTGCTGCCACCCGCCGGCCCCGGCGGTAAACGCGGCGCCGAAACCGCCAGCCGGCCGGCCGGGGTAAACGGTCAGCGTTCCGTTGGGCCACTGCGCCAGCAGGTCCAGGGTGCCGTCACGGTTCCAGTCAATCTTTGAGACGGAGCGCGCGGATCCCCACCCTTTGCCGATGGCCGCGCGCTGGCCGAGGCCGCCATTGCCCAGGGCGGGGTAGTTCCACAAGGTTCCATCCGATGCCACGGCCAGAACATCGGAGCTGCTGTGGATAGAGGCAAGCGACTTGCCGGCAGTGTCCGAGGGCCCTGTCCTTGACGCGGAACGGAAAACGTCGCCCACCGCGCCCATGACGATTCGGTCCCCGGGCCGGCTGGTCCGGAGGAGACGGGTCACGGTGGAGAGGGTGGTGGAGATACAGCCAGCCGACGGAACGTTGCCGGCGTGGAAGAAGATGGCGTACGAGGCTCCCTGGATGGTGGAGGCATCGGGAAGGCGGTTGTAATTAATCACCGCGGCCTGCTCGTAGTAGCCCTGGTTCATGAAGGTCCACAGGTTTTCGTCGGCCGGCCCGCCGGCGCCTTCAAAATACTGGTTGTAAGTACTCCCGCGCTCGCCGCCCCAGCGCGAGGACGGTTTGATGGTGCGGTACCTCAAAGCCGTGCCCGGATTCCGCCGTCCCAGGGCCTCGGTGACGGTAAAGGACCCTGTGGGTGAGCGGTTGGTGTCTTCCCACGCCTTTCCAGGTGCGGAAAAGCCGTTGATGCCTGCGAATCCTGTGGTTTGCCATTCAGTGCTGTACCCGGATGCTGTTTTCACGCAGCTGGTAATCGCCACCTGGGTGCGGTTCCGGTCCGTGGCGGTGGCAAACGTGACACGCGGGGCGCCGTACGTGTTGAACTGCACCTGCCCTGCGGTGAGCCGGGAGCAGGCGTTGTAAACCTGGGCTGCGTATACCTGGGCCGCGGGGACCGTAGCGGACTGGGCGGCGGGAACGTTGGCCGCCGCCAGGATGGTGACCACGGCGGCAGCGATGAAAGTGGCCAGCCGCCGCGCCCGGTGCGACGGAGCGCGGCGTGACGGAGCCCGGTGCGATGGAAAAAGCGTCAATTAATCCCCCAAATAAATGCGCGGCATTGCCGCACGGCTTTGTCCGCGCCAGCGGATGTCCCCAATCTAAACCACCAATTCGGGTGGGCACGCCTGCACACCGAATTCCTCCCCCAAGGTTTTCAGAAGTCCGTTGGCGCACGATGGCTGTGTTCCACACCACAGGCAGTTGTGCAGGAAACTCGCGGCCGGTGTTCCTTCGAACACCGCACAATTCTTGGAGGAAGTCATGGCAACACGGAGAGACGTGCTGAAACTGAGCATGCTTGGCGGCGCTGTTGCCCTCACCGGGACCAACGGCGGCGCCGCCCTGGCCGGTGTGCCGGCAAAGGGCGGCGCGGACGATGCGGGATCGACGCCGATCACCACTCCCAGCAGGCTCTCGGCGAGCAACACGCCGGTTCCGTACACTGCAACGTTCCGCCGGCCTCCCGAGTTGCTCCCCTACTCGACCGGCAGGGACCCCAGCGGCCAGCTCTTCGCGAAGTATTCCCTGTCGCAAAAGCTGGGCAAGGCCCAGATAGCCCCGGGACTCTCCACCACGATTGCCGGCTATAACGGGACGTTTCCAGGCCCGACGATCCGCGTTCCTCAGGGCACCCGGACCGAGGTGCGGATCAGCAACCGCCTGCCGGCGCAAGGCCTGCTGTACACGGAGCCGTTCAACACCGTCACCCACCTCCATGGCTCGGCCTCGCTGCCGCAGTATGACGGGTATGCCAATGACCGCACGGCTCCGGGCAAGGTGAAGAACTACCACTACCCGAACTGGCAGGCTGCCCGGACGCTCTGGTACCACGATCACAACCACATGCTCACCGCGCAGGGTGTGTACTCCGGCATCGCGGCCATCTACGCCCTGTCGGACAAATATGAGCAGGCGCAGCTGCCGCAGGGCGAGTTCGACGTGCCGATCCTGGTCTCTGACGTGATGCTGAACGCGGACGGTTCCCTCGGCTACAACGACAACGGCCATGCCGGGCTGTGGGGCGACATCATCACGGTCAACGGCGTGCCGTGGCCCACCATGAAGGTCAAGCCCAGGATCTATCGCTTCCGCTTCCTGGTAGGCTCGATCACCCGGTCCTACCGGTTCGCCCTGTCCACCGGTGATCCGTTCTACGTGGTGGGCACCGACGCCGGGATGACGCCGAAGGTCCAGGCGGTTCCGTCGTGGCGGCAGGGCACTGCCGAGCGGTACGAGGTGCTCATCGACTTCCGGAAGTACAAGCCCGGGCAGACCGTGGAGCTGCGGAACCTGAGCAACAAGAACAACGTGAACTTCGCCAACACCGGCAAGGTGATGAAGTTCCAGGTCGTGGCCAACTCCCCTTCCCCGGCAGGATCCAGGAGCATCAGCGCCATCCCCTCGACGCTGGACATCGGCGCACACCCCACAAAGGCCGCGGGCGGGATCGAAACCATGGCACTGACCCCCGACATGGCCGTGGCCAAGAGAATCCTGCGGGTTCAGCGCAAGGGCGGAGAGTGGACCATCAACGGCGAAACGTGGGACACCGTGGAGAAGTCCAACTTCACCCGCTGTTTCGCGAACCCACAGCGCATGCAGGTGGAGCAGTGGACCATCGTCAACGAATCAGGCGGCTGGTTCCACCCGGTCCACATCCACCTGATCGACGGAAAGATCATCGGCCGGAACACGAACGGCGGCAAGCCGTTCGCCTGGGAAGGCGGTCCCAAGGACGTGTTCTATGCGGGCGAGAACGAATCGGTCACCGTGCTGATGCAGTTCGACACCGGCAAACACCTGGGCGGCCGCTACATGGTCCACTGCCACAACCTGGTCCACGAGGACCACGACATGATGGTCCAGTTCGCGGTCGGAGACCTCAGGAACAACGACCCCATCAACGCCGACAAGCCCGTCTGGGAAACGAAGCCCGAAGGGTCCTACGCATCAAAGTACAAGGCCGCCTACCCGGCAGGAACGTGACATGAACCGAATTCTCCTCATCGCCCCGGCAGTGCTGCTGTCCCTCTCGCTCAGCGGTTGCACCGGCGGGGTCCAGTCCAGCCCCTCAGCCACCCCGGCCCCAGCCGCCTCTTCGTCTGCGGCCGCCGCAGCAGACCAGGTGCTGGCCCAGGCGGAGGAGGGGCAGGACCTGGGCAACGGCCGGCCGGTGGTCAGCAATGACGGGCTGATGGTGCGCCGCCGCGTGGTGATCGCCGTCCACTCAGAGCTGGACGCCGACGTCGCGGGCATCCGCAAGAAGCTGGAAGCGGCCGCGGGGAACACCAAGCTTTCCAACATCTCCCCGGACGTGCTCGAGCCCGCGGTGCTCCAGCAGGTGGTGCCCGAAGTCATCGTGGCACTCCCCGCCACAGCCACGCTCGACGACGGCCGCGCGATCGTGAACCGCGCCACCCAAGAGGGCACCGGGAAACTTGGCGTCAACAACTTCTTCGTCCTCCCGGCCCTGGTCCACGACCTCCGGTTCAGCGTGGGCTCCGCCAACCCCACGGCATTGTCGGCGGCCGTGGACAGGGAGGGAATCGTCTCCGACGCGCTGGGGAACTATGACACCGCCATTAAGGACGGACAGCTCAGCATCAGCTACACGGGACCGCTCCTGGGCGATGAAATCGTCCAAAGTGTCCGTACCGGCATCGCACGGCCGGCCCACGCGGCGGCGTCCACCGTTACAGTGGGCCCGAGGTCCACGACGGGAACCGGTGTGGACATGGCCATCGAGCCGGAGTGGGATCCGGAACAGCTCGCACCCATTACCGACCACCCGCACAAATGACGGCCGCAAAATGAAGCTTGGATCGAACCCCACTATCCGCGACGTTGCCAACAAGGCCGGGGTTTCCCTGACCACTGTGTCCTACGTGCTGTCCGGAAGACACGGCGGCACCACCAGGATCAGCCAACCAACCCAGGACCGTGTACTCGCCGCCGCAGCCGGCCTGGGCTACGTGGCCAACAAAGCGGCCCGCGGGATGCGGCTGGGCCGGACCGACGTGATCGCCATTGCCGTCGGTGACCTGGAATGGCCTCCGGACCGTGCGCTGGCCACGGCTGCCTCGGCCATCCTCCCGAAGCACGGTTACCAGTCGGTCATCATGCTCGGCGAGGCGTGGCGGCAGTTCATGCTCGCGGGCTGCGCGGACGGGATCATTGTGGCGGGCCTGCCGCGGGACGCCCGTGAGGACGGCACCGTCACGGAGTTGGCCAGGCGAGGAGTCGCGCAAGTCGTCATTTCGACGGCAATGCAGCCGGCCGGTTTTGATGTTCTGGTTCCCGGCGCTGCCCAGCAGGCGTCATCCGCCGCGGGTTCGGAATCGATTCCCGAACGGGCCGTCGCCATGCTCGTGGACCGGTTGGTGGGGAACGCACCGCCCGACGGCGTCCGTGTCGCAGCACCGCGACGGCTGACGCTGCGCGGCACCTCACTGGACGTTTACCGTGCGGTTCCGTCCGCCGTCGACGCCTTCTCCTCCCGGATCGCCCGCACCTAGGCGCGAACGGGGCCTCAAGTGTTCGTCCGCGCTCAAGCTGACGCTGTGCCTCGACGCTGCCGCGTAACAATCAACGTTGGGCGCCTCCCTTGCCCAGCCAGCCCCGGGGTGGCGCGTTTTACGACGGCTCCTGTCACATGCCGTAGCGGTACTTAGTCCCGGCGTCACAATGGCCCCTTGGCGGGCCGGAGCGCCCGAACTCAGCGGCTCAGAAGTCGCTGCGCGTCGCCCTTCTTACGGACTGTTGCCCTGTGTGTCCGCCCCGGCCCGTGACCGCCCGGACGGCTCCGGGCGGAAGCGCATTACGCCCGGTTTCCCCGCGTGAACAGGCCCTTCAGGCGCGCATTCATCTCTGTTCTGATGGTGGACAGAAGCCAACCACCGGCACCATCACGAATCTCAGACGACCTGCTGAAGGGAACCCCCGACATGACCTCCGGTACCGGCCCCCCACCGAAAATAAGCCTCGAGAACATCACCAAGAAATTCACTGTCCGGCCGACCAAGGAGAACCCCGAGGGGTCCGTCCTGACGGCACTCGACGGAATCTCCCTGGACGTGTCCGCCGGCGAATTCATTACCCTCGTAGGCCCGAGCGGCTCCGGCAAAACCACACTCCTTGACCTCCTTGCCGGCCTGACCAAACCGGACACCGGCAGAGTCCTCGTGGACGGCAGGGAAGTCACGGGACCGGGCCGGGACCGCGCCGTCGTCTTCCAGCAGTACGCACTCTTCCCGTGGCGCACGGCGGCAGCGAATGTATCCTTCGGGCTTGAAGGAACGGGCAGCGACGGCAAGCGCTACAGCCGCAAGGAGCGTGCAGAAAAGGCCCGCGAATATCTGGACCTCGTAGGCCTGGGTGGTTTTGAGGACCGGTACCCCCATGAGCTCTCCGGCGGGATGAAACAGCGGGTGGCCATCGCACGCAGCCTGGCCTATGAGCCGGACGTCCTGCTCATGGACGAGCCGTTCGCGGCACTGGACGCACAGACGCGCGAGCAGCTTCAGACGGAACTGCTGCGCATCTGGGCCACCACCGGCAAGACCATCATTTTCATCACCCATGGCATTGACGAAGCCGTTTACCTGGGACAACGCGTGGCGGTGCTCAGTTCCCGGCCTGGCCGGCTCAAGCAGATCGTTGACATCGACGTCGGAGACCGGTCCGGAGATGAGGATGTCCGCTCCAACGCAGCGTTCGTTGAGCACCGGCACAAGGTCTGGTCGCTGCTTCACGACGAAGTCCGGCGGGCACAGGAAGCCGGGCACGCCAAGATCCAGCCGGACGGCTCAGCGCCGGACGAAGCAAGGAACGTCTCCACCGGAAAGGCAGCATGATGAGCACTCCGACACTGACAAAAGATCCAAACACCCTTGCCGCGCCGGCCCCGTCCCCGGCGACCAAAAGACGGGGAATCAAGCCGCGTTCCTGGGCTCCGAATACCGGCGCAGCCCGGTTCCGCTCAGGTGCCAGACGCGCTGGCCGGGGCATCTGGGGCTCCGGCGCCATCATCCTGTTCCTGCTGCTCTGGGAACTTGGCCCCATCTACCTGGCGCCCGCCTCGACACGCGTATTCCTTCCGCCGCTGCATGTGGTGCTTCAGGCCCTGGCCCGCCTCGTCGAGAACGGACAGCTGCAGAACCACCTGGCAGCGAGCCTCACCCGCTCGGCCAGCGGCTTCGGCATCGCCGTGGTGGCAGCCGTGGCCCTTGGCCTGCTGGTCGCCTGGTACCGGTCGCTGGACCAGTTTCTGAATCCCCTGCTGGAAGTCTTCCGGAACACGGCCGCGCTGGCGCTGCTGCCGGTCTTCACACTGCTCCTGGGGATCGGGGAAATATCAAAGATCAGCATCGTGGCCTACGCCGCATTCTTCCCGGTGCTGCTGAACACCATCGCCGGCGTGCGGACCGTGGATCCGCTGCTCATCCGCGCCGCCCGGTCCCTCGGGCTGTCCAACTTCCAGCTCTTCCAGAAGGTCATCCTGCCCTCTGCCGTGCCCACCATCTTCACGGGCATCCGGATGGCCGGGACATCCTCCATCCTGGTGCTCATCGCGGCCGAAATGGTGGGTGCCAAGGCCGGCCTGGGCTACCTGATCGTGAATTCGCAGATGAGCTTCCTCATCCCGGACATGTATGCGGGGATCCTGACCGTTTCGCTGCTCGGCCTGCTGGTCAACTACCTGCTGGTCGCCGTCGAACGTCATTTTTCCCGCTGGCGCACCGCCGTCGGATCCCAGGCCGCCTGAGCGGCGTCAGACTCTTCGAAAAGGAACCAAGCCATGACAAAACCATCCAAGCGCGACGCCGACGGCGGACGCCAGCTGCACCTGAACGCGTTCCTCATGAGCACCGGACACCACGAGGCATCGTGGCGGCTCCCGGAAAGCGACAGCTTCGCGGGCACGCAGGTGGCGCACTTCCAGCAGCTGGCCCGGACTGCCGAGCGCGGAACGTTCGATTCAATCTTCTTCGCCGATTCGCCGGTGCTCCATGGTGATGTTGGCCAGCGACCCTACGGCACGCTCGAGCCCACGCTGCTGCTCAGCGCCATCGCGGCCGTCACGGACCGGATCGGGCTGATCGCCACCGCCTCCACCACCTACAACGATCCTTACAACCTGGCCCGGCGATTTGCCTCACTGGACCACATCAGCGGCGGCCGGGCCGGCTGGAACGTGGTGACCACAGCCGGCGAGGCCGCCGCGCGGAACTTCTCGCTGGAAGACCAGCCGGCGCACTGGCGACGCTACGAGAGGGCGGCCGAATTCCTGGACGTTGCGCGGAAGCTCTGGGACAGCTGGGAGGACGAGGCGCCGGTAGGGGACAAGGCAGCCGGCGTCTGGGCGGACAGCTACCGTGTCCATGCCGTGAACCATACCGGCCGGTACTTCCGGATCCAGGGACCGCTGGACGCGCCCCGTCCGCCGCAGGGCCATCCGCTGATCGTCCAGGCCGGTTCCTCAGAGGACGGAAAGGACTTCGCGGCCCGCTACGCCGAGGCAGTCTTCACAGCGCAGCAGACGCTGGCGGAAGCCCAGCGGTTCTATGCGGACCTGAAAAGGAAGACCGCCGCCGTGGGAAGGGACCCGGAGACGATCAAGATCCTGCCGGGCATCGTCCCCATCATCGGCTCCACCGAGCAGGAAGCACGACGGCTGGAACGCCAGCTCGACGAGCTCATCCACCCCGAGCACGCGCGGAAGCAGCTGGCAGGCGTCCTGAGGGTTTCTCCGGAGTCCCTCCCGCTGGACGCCCAGCTGCCGGAAGACCTCCCCTCGGAGGATGAGATCGAGGGGGCCAAGAGCCGGTACACGCTGATCGTGGAGCTTGCGCGGCGGGAGCGGCTGACCGTCCGCCAGCTCATTGGGAGGCTTGGCGGCGGCCGCGGCCACCGCACGTTCTCCGGCACGCCGGAGCAGGTGGCCGACGCGATCCAGGAATGGTTCGAGAAGGGCGCGGCGGACGGGTTCAACATCATGCCGCCGGTGCTTCCCTCCGGGCTGGACGCCTTCGTGGACCACGTCATCCCCATCCTGCGCGCACGCGGGCTGTTCCGGCGCAAGTACACCGGGCGCACGCTCCGTGAACACTACGGGCTGGCCCGGCCGGCGAACACCTTCGCGGAAGCCGTTGACCTATCCGAACTGACGGGAAGAGAACTCCTTGTTTCTGAATCGTGAGCCCTTGAACCGTGAGCCTTTGAAGCGTGATCTGGACCCGTCCTCGCTGCGCGAAGCCTTCGGCCACGTCCCGTCAGCCGTAGCGGCGTTGTGCACCCTCGTGGACGGGGCTCCGCAGGGAATTGTGGCGTCGACCTTCACCGTGGGCGTGTCATTGGACCCGCCGCTGGTGATGTTTGCCGTGCAGAACAGCTCCCGCACCTGGCCGCTTGTCCGGGCAGGCGGACGGATCGGAGTCTCGGTGCTCGCTGCCTCCCAGCGCGACGTCTGCCGCCAGATTGCGTCGAAATCGGCGGAGCGCTTCGCCGGCGTCGACATCACCACCACCGGGCCGGGGGCAGTATTCCTGAACGACGCCGGGCTCTGGCTCGACTGCTCGGTGGAAAGCGAAGTCCCGGCCGGCGACCACTCGGTTGTCCTGCTTCGCGTCCACGGAACATCGGTCCGGGACAACAGCGGCGATCCGCTGGTCTTCCAAGGCTCTGAGTTCCGGAGCCTGGAGCAGCCGAGCTACGTCTAGCTATTGGTGCTTCCGGGCATGGGCTTCGCCTTACTTGACCGGGGGGCCGAAGGCGAAGCCTACGCCGGCGGGCACCAGCCGGAAAGCTAGAAGTCGATCCGCATCACTACCCGCCGGGGGGGGGTGGGCCTGCTGACCTCGGTGAATCCGGCCTCGGCGAAGATGCTTCGGCTGCCGACGTAGAGCTCGCCCCAGCTGAACTCCTGCCCCGGCTGGGTGATCATCGGATAGCCTTCGATCGCACGGGCGCCGCGCTCGCGGGCGAAGTCGACGGCGGCATTCGCCAGTGCGCGGCTGATGCCGCGGCGCCGGAAGCCGGTGCGGGTGACGAAGCAGGTCACGGCCCAGACGGCGTCGTCGTTTTTGTCTTCGGTCCGGTCTGCCCACGGGACGCGCATCCGGAGCAGGCGCACATATGCCGGGCGGGGCTCCACCGCGCACCAGCCGGCGGGTTCGCCGCCGAGGTAGGCGACGAGCCCGGTCGTGGCAAGTTTCTCTGGACTTCCGCAGCCGGTCTGCGCGCGGAGCCGCCGGGAGCGTTCCTCGACGGGAACTGAGCGCCAGTCCTTGTCCCGGATTTTGAACCACTGGCATTGGCATCTGGAGGCCTCGCCGCGTTGGCCCATGACCGCCTGAAGGTCATCCCAAGGCGTTTCATTGGCGGGCACCACCCGGATTCCCGCATCCGCCCCATCGGTCATCTGTATTGCACCGCCTCCCCAGGACCGACCGCCTCTACGAAACCGGCCGCTTCCCCGTGGCCGGTGGTAACGACGTTGCCAGCGCCGTCCGCGGACGTCAATATCCCCGGAGGTCACCGCGCTGCCCAGCGTCGGGAGGAAGCCCCGGGAAGAACCGCCCCCGGCCATTTGTTTAGTCAATGTGGCAAGCAAACAGTTCCGGAGGGGAGACCTGCCATGACAAGGATCGCGATCGTTCTTGGAAGCACCCGGCCGGGCCGGCTGGGAAAGCCGGTGGCGGACTGGGTCATGGCGCGCGCCGCCAAACGCACTGACGCCCGGTTCGAACTCCTTGACGTGGCCGACTACGACCTCCCGCTGCTCGACGAACCGCTCCCGCCGTCCCTGGGCCACCACGACCAGGAGCACACCAAAGCGTGGGCAGACGCAGTGACCCGGTTTGACGGCTACATCTTCGTGACCGGCGAATACAACCACTCGATTCCCGGTGCGCTCAAGAACGCCCTGGACTACGTCTACGAGGAATGGAACAACAAGGCGGCCGGCTTCGTCAGCTACGGCAGCGCGGGTGGAATCCGCGCCGTGGAGCACCTGCGGGGCGTGGCTGCTGAACTCCAGATGGCCGACGTCCGCGCCCAGGTAGCGCTGCCGCTGGCCACGGAATTTGAGAACTACCGGACCTTCACGCCCTCGGAGATGGCGGAAAAGAACCTGGAAAGGCTTTTCGGCCAGGTGGTCGCCTGGGCAGGGGCGCTGAAGGCGCTTCGCAAACCCGCCGCGGATCCCGGGAACCGTCCGCACTTGGCGGCGTCTGCTTAAGCGTCCGTTTCGCCTCTAGGAATCGCGCAGCGGCTTCCGGGCGAGCCACGCGGCCACGATCGCACCGGAGATGTTGTGCCACAGCGAGAAGACGGCCGACGGCAGCGCCGCCAGCGGGCTGAAGTGAGCGGTGGCGAGCGTTGCAGCCAGGCCCGAGTTCTGCATGCCCACCTCGAAAGCCAGCGCCCTGCGGGCCTTGTCGTCCAGGCGCCCCAGCTTCCCGGCGAGGTGTCCCAGCCCCAGCCCGAAGCCGTTATGCAGAACCACGGCGAGGAACACAATGCCCCCGGCGGCCACGATCTTGCTGGCGCTGCCAGCCACTACCACTGCCACAATCAGGGAAATTACGACGGCGGACGCCCACGGAAGTGCCGGCAGTGCCTTTGCGACCAGGTTCTTGAGGAACAGCCGCGCCAGCAGCCCGGCGATGACCGGCAACAAAACCGTCTTGACGATGTCGAGAACCATGCCCCCGGCGTCGATGCTCAGGAACGATCCGGCGAGGAAGAGCACCAGCACCGGAGTGACGATCGGGGCGATGAGCGTCGAAACGCTGGCGACGGCCACTGAGAGCGCAACATCGCCCTTGGCCAGGAACGCCATCACGTTGGAAGCCGTGCCGGAGGGTGCGCAACCCACCAGGATCAGGCCCACGGCAAGCGCGGGCTCCAAGTGAAGCAGCTGTGCGATCAGCCAGCCCGCTCCGGGCATGATCACGTAGTGGGCAACGATGCCGAGCACCACCGCCCAAGGCCGCTTGGCCACCGCCGCGAAATCCGGCGGCGTGAGCGTCAGGCCCATGCAGAACATGATGATGCCCAGCAGGTAAGGAACGCCGGGGCCAAGCGGTTTGAACGCACCGGGGAGAAGGAAGCCCGCCACGCCGGCGGCGAGCACCAGCAGGGGGAAAACGGTCACGGCGACGCGGGCAATCTTCGCCTCCGCGGCCAGCGCCGGGTTCAGGGGCTCGACGGCGGCGTCAGCGGCGAGCGGAGCGGCGAGCGGAGCGGTTTCGGGTTTTGTTGTTGCCTCAAGCATCCAATAATGCTGACACTGAATTGCGCGTCGGGGAAATTCGTGAACAGATGTCAGACAAATGTGTCGGCGCTTACAAAAATTTTGGTAAGCGTCCTGATAGTTGAGCCTTCAGCGGTGCGATACTGGGTCAGCAATGAATGGGGATTCGGGGGAGATGCGGCATGGTGCTCGACACGGCAACACTGCGGGTTGCCTTTGCCGTGATGGCTCTGGCCCTGGGTCTCTTGTTTTACTTCTCGGCTTTCCGCAGTACGCGCTCCCCGTACAGCGGGTGGTGGTGCCTCGCCTTGCTGCTGTTTCTCTCGGGTTCCGCCTGCTTTCTCCTCAACGGCACGCCCCAGCAGTGGTGGGCCAATACGTTGGGGAATATCCTGCTCGTTGCCGGTGCGTCCAGTGCCTGGGCAGGCGCGCGTTCGCTGCGAACGCCGGGATACAACTTCTGGCTCCTCACCGCCGTGCCCGTCTCCGCGGGAATAGCTTCCGCTGTTGATCACCCCGGTTCGAACATCTGGTCCGGCGGCGCCGTTTTCCTGGCGTCGATGTCCCTGATGATCGGCCTCACGGCACGCGAACTGTGGCGCTTGGAGCCGGGCTATTCAAGGGTCCGTATACCCATGGCCATCGTGGCTGCGGGCGTGTCGGCGTTCTACCTGGGCCGGCTGGTCGTGTTTATCGCCGAGGGCCCGAACAGCCCAACGTTTGTCGCCTACTTCGGGTCCGCCATAACCACGCTTGTCACCATGGTGCTCCTGGCGGTGGTTTCGTTCAGCATGGCCGGGCTCAGTACCGAACAGCAGACGCGGGCGCTGCGAACCGTCGCCACCCAGGACGGCCTCACGGGCCTTCTCAACCGTTCTGCGTTCCTGGACAGAGCAGCCAAGCAGTTGCGCCGCAGCCCGCTGACCGAGAGCTTTGGATCGCTGATCCTGGCGGACCTTGATCACTTCAAATCCATCAATGACACCTACGGCCACGCGGCCGGCGATCTGGCGCTTCGGGCCTTCGCCGACGCCTGCCGCGCGACCGTCCGCTCAACTGACATCGTGGGCAGGTATGGCGGCGAGGAGTTCATCCTGGTGGTACCGGGGGCAAGCCCCTACCGCGCCGAGACCATCACGGCGGAGATCAGCCGTCGGCTCGCCGACGGCGCCCTGCCCGATGTGCCCAGGATGCCCACGGTCAGTTACGGCATCGCGCTGATCGAAGCCGGAACGGCAAGCCTGGACCAGCCGATCGCCGCCGCCGATGCCGCGCTGTACGAGGCAAAGTCCCGGGGGCGCAACCGCAGCGTGCAGGGCTAAGTGGGGCGGGCCCGCCGAGCACGAAAGAGCCGGTGCACCGCTGCCCCCAAGGCAGCGGAACACCGGCTCGTTCCAGCGCGCGGCTCGTTCCAGCGCGCGGCTCGTTCCAGCGCGCGGCTCGTTCCAGCGCGCGGCTCGTTGCAGCGCGCGGCTCGTTGCAGCGCGCGGCTGGAGTGCGCGGTGATGCGCACAGCGAATGCGGGCTGTTAGGCGTGGGCTCGCACGAAGGTGACCGGACCCGTGGCTGTCAGCCAGGACAGCGGGTGCACCACGGTCTCGTTGACACCGTTCATGCCGCCGCTGAGGACCTTGCCTCCGCCGACGAAGATTCCCACGTGGCCGGACTGCACAACCATGTCTCCGGGCTGGGGGGTGGAGACGACGGATCCGTAGTTCATGAACTGCATCGGAGCGAGGTCGCCCACCGGAATGCCGGAAGCGCCCAGGGCCTTCTCCACCATCGCGGTGCAGTCCTGGGTGATCCCCAGCTGTGCGTAGGCCGCCGAGACCATCGAGGCGTTCACGCTGCCGGCTGCTGCTGCGTGAGCAGGAGCCTTTGCGGGGGCCGGGGCGGCCTGGACGGTGATCTTCGGAGCCGGCGCGATTTTCGGTGCCGGAGCGGCAACAGGTGCAGCAATCGGAGCGGCAGCAGGTGCCGGGGCAGCAGCGGGGGTTGCGGGGGCCGGTGCTTCAACCACGGGCGCTTCCACCACGGGTGCCGGGGTGGACTTCACGGCGGGGCGCTCGAAGTCGATCTTGACGCTGGCGTCCGCGCTCAGCGGCGCTTGTACGTGGCTGACGGCTTCGGGGGCCGCGGCCGGGGCCGCGTTCTTCTGGGCCGGGGCGCTGGCGGCGTTCGCTGCCATGCTGCCGGTGAAGGCAAGTCCCGATGCTGCGAGGATGACGGCGGCCTGGCGTCCCAGTCCTCCGGCGTTGGCCGTGACAGCGCGGGAGACGGAAGCGAAGCGGTTTGAACGGCTGGCCGCTGTGCGGCGGGCAGGGGTAGTGCGTGACGACATGAAGGAGCCTCTCCCGATGCCTGCGAGGTGAGCTGTCGGATTCGGATGGGAGACACCCGGCCGCGCGCCTGAACGGAATCAGGAACTGTGCGGCTTCACCCCAAGGCCCGTAGAAACAGGCCGAAAATTGGTTTCCCCGTCTCTGCCGGACATGGTCTTCGAGAGGATCCCGGGCTGCGGCAGAGTTAGGCAATCAGCGCGGGAGCGCCCTCCTCGGTGAGGAAGGCACGGTTTCAACGGTACGCGAGCGAACGCCGAAAGTCACATTAAGGTAACGACACGCTGTTATGTGCGGGATTTTTGGGCTGTATGCATTAGTGCCCGGCGTTGAGTTTACCGGCCAGCCTTTCGCGCATCTGGATGCTGGCAGAGTTCAGGCCGATCAGCTCAACCTCCCGGCCGTGGCGCCGGTACTTCTCCGTCACCGCGTCCAGTACGGCGACGGTGGAGGCGTCCCAGAGGTGCGAGGCGTGCAGGTCGATGACCACTCCGGAGATGCGCGGCTCGGCGTCCTGGGCGTAGTCGAACTGCGTGTAGAGGTCGTTGGAGGAGGCGAAGAACAGTTCGCCGTCTACGGTGTACGTGGCCACGGTCCTGCCGTTCAGCTCCACCTCGGTCCGTTCAACGGTGGCGAAGTGGGCCACGCGCCGGGCGAACATGGCCATCGCCGCGAGCACCCCGACGCCGACGCCGATCGCCAGGTTGTGCGTCGCCACCACGGTGGCCACGGTAATCACCATGACAGCGGTCTCGGACCTCGGCATGCGCTTCAGGGTCTCCGGAGCCACCGAGTGCCAGTCGAAGGTGATAGCCGAAACGAAAATCATGACGGCCACCAGGGCGGCCATGGGGATCAGCCCCACGACGTCGCCCAACACCACCACCAGCACCAGCAGGAAGACGCCGGCCAGGAAGGTGGAGATCCGGCTCCGCGCACCGGAGCTCTTCACGTTGATCATGGTCTGGCCGATCACGGCACAGCCGCCCATGCCGCCCAGGAAACCGGTGAGGATGTTAGCCACGCCCTGCCCCCAGGATTCACGGGTCTTGTTGGAGCGAGTGTCCGTGATGTCATCCACGAACTTGGCTGTCATGAGTGATTCCAGCAGTCCCACGAGCGCCATGGACAGTGCAAAGGGCGCGACCACCTGGAGCGTCTCCCAGGTCAGGGGAACGTTGGGGATGAATACCGAGGGGAGGCTTTCCGGCAGCTGCCCCTTGTCCTGGACGGCGGGGACTTCGATGCCGGTAAGGACGGTGACGACGGTGAGCAGCACGATCGCCACCAGCGGCGACGGCACCGCCGTCGTGATTCGGGGAAGGCCGACGACGATCAGAAGCCCCGCTGCCACCAGCGGATAAACGAGCCACGGGACACCGATGAGTTCAGGCAGCTGGGCCATGAATACGAGGATGGCCAGCGCGTTGACGAACCCCACCATCACGGAGCGGGGGATGAAGCGCATGAGCCGTGTGACGCCGAGGGCAGCCAGCAGGATCTGGAACACGCCGGCCAGGATCACTGCGGAAATCAGGTAGTCCAGCCCGTGGCTTCGCATCAGCGGGGCGATCACCAGGGCCACGGCACCCGTGGCTGCCGAGATCATGGCGGGCCGGCCGCCCACGAAGGAGATGGTCACGGCCATGGTGAAGGAGGCGAACAGGCCGATCCGGGGATCCACCCCGGCGATCACCGAGAAGGCGATGGCCTCAGGGATCAGGGCGAGGGCCACCACGAGGCCTGCCAGCGCCTCGGTTTTGAGGCGGCGCGGGGAGCGGAGTGTTGCCCGGACGGACTGGAGCTGTTCGGGTTTCATGGGTCCCTACTTCTTGGTCTGGCGGTAGCGCTCGATCTGTTTCAGCCGCCGCAGGAGGCTGTCGCGCCGCGGGTGTGGAACGGCGTCGGGCGCCTCTGCAGTGAGGTCAATGTGTTTGGTGCCGTACTGCCAGAGGAGGAGGTCATCCAGCAGCCGGTCCGGGCCGGGGGAGTAGCGGTGGTCCAGGGCCTTGCGGACCTCAGTGATGCGGTTGGCGCTGAGGAGGCCGGCGAGCTGGACCGTCTGGTTCAGGCCGTGGGCTGCCATGAGTTCGGCGGCCCAGCCCCAGTCGTCATCCACTTTTCGGTCTACGTGCGGCAGCAGCGTACGCCAGACGTCGCGGATGCGGTTGGGCGTGAGCTGCGCCGCGCCCTCACCCTCCAGATCCCAGTAGCCGCGGACCTCCTCGTAGCGTTCATGCAGGTCCGCGAAGGCGCTCTCGACGGTTTCCAGCATGGCGGCCGTGGCCGTGAACTGGCGGTCGAAATGCGGAGTCCATGCCCGGGGGTCCTCGGCCTTGAAGCGGATGTCATGCTCGATCTCGCTCCACGCGTGCGCAAACACCGTGCGGATCTGGCATTCGAAGAAGTAGCTGCCGTTGGGCTGTGCTTCGGAGTTTAAGACGTGCTGGTACTCCTTGACGGCCTCGTTCTGGATGGTCCGCAGGATCAGGTGGCGGCTGGAGTAGCCGTAGGTCCCGGACTCAATGGAGCCGATGTCCTTCTCGCGGTCGCCGCGGCAGTCGAACAGCTGGCGCTGCCGTTTGATGAGGTTGGCCACCACGGCGTTTTCCGTGGGCAGCTTGGTGATGACGCGGACGCCCACCATGTCATTGAGCGTGCGGAACGGATCGGGGAACTTCAGCACCCTCGGGCCATCCGGCTCCAGGGACTCCTCAGTCCGCGAGATTTTTTCCCGGAAGGACTCCACGGTCTTGGTGCGGCCGGTGACGAACAGCGGCGTGACCTCGGTGTCCTTAAGCATGGTCCGGAGAGTCAGCAGGACCTCGCGGGTGACAAGCTTCAGGGCAGGCCGGACGCGCTCATAGAGTTCCACGTTTTCCTGCACGGAGTCGCGCTGACTGACGTCCAGGCGATCCCAGTTGCTTGCCATGCTCCCAAACTATCAAGGGCGTGCGACAGTCGCAGGTGTGACACCACCCGCTGCTGCCGTCGTCGGTCAGGTTGTCGGCGGTCTTCAACGCGCGGACGGCCGGGCGGCTCACCCTTCCGCGCGCCGGGAGCGGCGTCACTGTAGGCTCGGCACATGGCTGATGTGCGCCGTCGGACCCCGCTTTCCCATGGACTGCCGGGCACCGCGGCAGTGGTGACGCCGGAGGCGCTGGTCGCCTCCTGCCCACCGGGACCCAAGGAGGATGCAGTGAAGCGGCAGAAGTACCAGTACGGTGACCACCCCAGCCAATGGGGCGAGCTCTTCCTGCCGGAAACGCCGCCGCCGTCCTCGTCCCGGAACCCCAGGCGTCCGGCATTCCGCGGCGTGGTGGTGGTCATCCATGGCGGCTACTGGCGCTCGCAGTACGGTGCCGAGCTGGGCGAGCCACTGGCCAAGGACCTTGCGGCCCACGGGATGGCGGCCTGGAACCTGGAATACCGCCGGGCAGGCAACGGCGGCGGCTGGCCCCACACCTTCGAGGACGTGCTGGCGGGGATCGACAAACTCCGCGGAATCGCGGACGAGCACGGACTTGACCTTGGCCGCGTGGTGGCGCTGGGGCACTCCGCCGGCGGCCACCTCGCCGTCTGGGCCGCCGGCCGGGACCGGCTGGCAGGACTTGGCACCCCGGACGCTGACCGGCAGGTCCTGCGGAACCTCAATGGCGAGGCCGTGCATCTGACGGGAGTGGTCAGCCAGTCCGGGCTGCTCAACCTCGCCCAGGCCGACTGGCTTGATCTCAGCAACGGGGCTGTGACCAACCTGATGGGCGGCTCGGCCGGAAAGTATCCCAAGCGCCACAAATATGCGGACCCCATGAGCGCGGTTCCGCTGGACGTGCCGGTCTACGCGGTCCATGGCCTTGACGACGACACCGTTCCGATGAGCCAGTCCGAAGCCTATGCCGCGGCGGCCCGAGCCGCGGGGGCACCGGTCCAGGTGGTGAAAGTCCCGGGCGACCACTTCGCGCTGATCGACCCGAAGGCCTCGTCCTACCGGAAATGCCGGGAACTCGTGCAGGAGCTGCTCGGACTTTAGGTGCAGCGGTGAACCGCTTTCTGGAAGCGAAACCGCCGCCGGCGAGGCCAGCGGCGGTTTCGTTGAAGCGATTGCCGGCGGGCAGTGCCGGCGCGGGTCAGCGGGTCAGCTGGTCCTGGCAGTCCGCGTGCGGGCCAGGGCGGTCCCGCCGGCGGCGAGGCCGATCAGTCCGGCGGCGAGTCCGACCCAGCCGGCGACGTCGCCGCCGTTGGACGATGTTGCCGCGGCAGGAGTCGTTGACGAGGCCTCGGTGGCTGAATGTGCCGTCTCAGCCGTTTCGCCTGCTGTCGTGACAAAGGACGGCGCCGGGTGGGACTCTTGCTCCTCTGTCGCCGGCGTTGAGGAGGCCGTCGCGGTGTGATCGTGTGCGGCCTCTGCCTTGTCGGACCAGTTGACGGTGGTCCCGTCGGTGTAGCCCTGCACGGCAGGCAAGGTCACGGTGGTTCCGGCGCCGGGAAGCCTGCCCACGGAAAGGGTGAAGGTCTGGAATTCGTTCTGCCCGATCTGGTGTGCAGTGTCGGCAGTCCAGACGACGCTTGAGGGTGCCTTGGTTATGGTGGCCCCGTCCACCTTCACCGGTTTGGGCAGGCTGGCGGTGATGACCTGGGCCTTCCAGCCGTCCATGGGCTTGACCGACACCGAGGTCAGCGGCGTATCTGTGGGGAGCTTGACCTCGAGCCGGTTGGTCTTGGCGGTGGGGGACTCGTTCGGGACGCTGAAGGTCAGCTTGGTGAATCCGCCCTCGGCGGTCGCGGACGGATCGACGGTGACGTGCGCTGTGGCGGCGGCGGCGCCGGCGGCCAGGAGTCCTGCGGCCATGGTGGTGGCGGCAGCAGTCTTGAGGGTACGGCGAACGGAGGTCTTCATGGCGGGAGTGCCTTTCACAAGTAAAAACGGATCAGGAACGGGCGGCCGGTGCGGCGGCCCGGGACAGCGGCGAAGCGCCGCCGTCGGCCCCTGTCCGTGGATGAAAGGGGCTGGCTCTAGGCGGCGGGCGCGAACACGGGAGGACCCCGCCGGGTGGGCAGCCGCAGCCCAAGGCGAGCCGGGCGAAGGATGGCGGTCACCGTGCAGGGCCCGGGAATCCTGGCCGGAACGATGGCGGCAGGTTCGGGCGGCCGCAGCAACGGGCGCAGCCAGGAGGCCAGGATCCCGAGGGCCTGTTCGCCGCGGGCCAGGAGAAGCGCGGCGCCCAGCGTCGCCACAGTGTGGACGGCAAACATGAAGCCGTCGGGCGCGGACGAATGGATCGGCGTGGCCATCAACGTCTCGTGGACCAGGGATGTCCCCGGGTGCGCGGCGTGGCCGGCAAGAAGAGCCTGTGGAACCCCGGCCGGGGGCGACGCGGCGGACAGGGTGTTGAAGGCCCAGTGAAGCCAGAGCTGTCCGGCGCCGAGGAGGCCGGTCAGTACCGGAAACGACAGCCGGAATCGGGTCAGCGCAGCCACCGGGACCATGGTCACGGCACACAAAGCCGCCAGGATGGCCGGTTGCGGAAGCAGGCCCCCGCCGCCCAGGTGCCCACCGGCCGCGAAACCTAGGACGATTGACCCGATCAGCCCGGTGCGGAAAAGCCGGAACGAGGCACGGGGCATCATCGGCGGTCCTTTCCGGAAGATCAACGGTCACAGCAGCGGTGGCACAAATTCTACTGCCAGACCCGTTTCAGGGGCCGCGCCGGACGGCAATCATGACGCTGCACCGCTCCGGGGGCCTACGGCTCTTCAGCGGTGTCGTTGCCGGTCAGGCGACGACGCACGTACAAGCCTGTGACGAGCAGCCCGGCGGCGAGCACCGTTCCCCCCGCGGCCGGGATCCACGGAAAGCCTGTTGCCTCGCCGGGTTTCCGGGCAGCGGCGGAGGGTGAGGACAGTTCCGCGGTTCCGGGCTGCGCGGTGCTGTTCGTGCGTCCTGCCGTGAAACTGAAACGTCCCTCGATCGGATGTGAATCCGAGGACACCACACGCCACACGACCGTGTACCGGCCAGCCGGCGCGCCGGGCTTCACCGCCTGGTCGACGTGGTTGTCCACGATGACCACCGGGCCGTCGGATTGGCTCGTCCCGCTTTCGTCCTTGACCAGGATCTCTGAACCCAGCGCGATCGGCGGATTGTTGAGCGTCAGCCGGACCGCCGCCGGGACCGCCGCAACAACGGATCCGTCAGCGGGCTCCGCCGCCTCGATCACATCGTGCGCGGCAGCCGGCGTCAGCGGGGCCAACGACAGGAGCGCCACCAGCGCCGCAAGGACGAGGCCGCCAACAGGGACGCGCACCCGCTTCCTCCAATGCTGGAAACCCATGGCGCACCATCCTCTGTCATCAGGGAGTATTTCCGCCCCAGTGTACGGCCCGCACAAGCTTTGCGAACCACCAATCCGGGGCGGTCACCGGAACGAATGGCCATCAGCCGTCCAAGGTTTTTCCACGCTGACCTGCCTACCGTCAGCCTTGTCATACCGTTGTGGACCCAGGGGAGGAGACGCGGATGGAACTACGTCATTCACTGCGCCTCTTCCGTGCGGTCCTCATCACGGCCGCGACGATGTCCGTGGCCGCCGCGGGGCATGTCCTCGGCGGCGGCGCGCTTCCCGCTCCCGGGACCGTTGCCGTTCTGGCCGCGCTCCTGCTGATACCTGTGGCGTGGCTTGCGGCGCGGGAGCTTTCTTTCCTGACCCTGCTGGGCGTGCTGGGAGCCGGGCAACTGCTGCTCCACGACGCCTTCACCTCCTTTTCAGCCCCGGCGGTTTGCCTGCCGTCGCTCGCTGGCCAAATGTCACATCACGGACAGGCCATGGTCATGGGGTGCCCTGCCGCCGGGCCGGCTTCCATGCCGCTTCACCTCGGCATTGGTTCCGACTCGCCGCCCATGCTCGCCTGCCACGTCTTCGCACTGCTGGTGACCGCCTGGCTGCTGCGCCGGGGCGAGGTGGCACTCTGGTTACTCCTGGCCTGGCTCCGCCCCCTCGTGCAGCTGCCCCAACCCTCGGTGGTCATTCCCGTCCGCCAACGGACCCTGGCCGCAGGCCGGCCCTTCGTGCCCGCGCCTTGGCGGAACCTGCGGACCAACAGCCTCCGGGGGCCGCCCGCGGCCGCCCCGTGCGCTCTGCCCTGACCTTTCGAAAACGGGGGCTGGGTGCACGGGACGCAGACTCCCTTCACCCATCACCGCGCTGTCCTCCGTCCGAGAGCGGCAGCACCCCCGAAAGGCTTTGTCATGAACACCGCAACCCCGCGCGCCCTGAAAACCGTCACCGTCCTCGCCGCCGCAGCCGGCCTCATGGCCTTGGGCGTCGGTGCCGCCTCCGCCCACGTCCACGTCGATCCGGAGTCCACCTCCGCCGGCGGATTCTCCCAGCTGACCTTCAAGGTTCCCAACGAATCCGAGGCGGCCAAGACCACCAAACTCACCGTCACCCTCCCCACGGGCACGCCCTTCACGTCGGTTTCGGTCAAGCCCCTGGACGGCTGGTCGGCCAAAGTTGCCGAAGCGAAGCTCCCCGCACCCGTCACCGTGGAAGGGGCCACGATCACCAAGGCCGCCTCCACTGTCACCTGGACCGCGGACGCCGCCCATCAGCTCGGGCAGCACGAATACCAGACCTTCTCCATCTCCGTTGGCCGGCTCCCCTCTGCGGGCACCACCGTGTCGCTGCCGGTAGCACAGGCGTACTCCGACGGAACCGTCGTCAACTGGAACGAGGCCGAAACCCCCGGCCAGGCCGAACCCAACCATCCCGTTCCCTCCTTCGTCACCACCGCGGCAGCCGACGAGCATGCCCCGGCAGAGGCCGTCGTCGACACCACCGCCGCATCCGCAACCGCGCCGGTCACGCCCGCTCCGGACAACACCTTCGGCATCCTTGGCCTCACCGCAGGAGCACTCGGGCTGGGTGCGGGCGCGACGGCCCTGGTCCGGACACGGACAGTCCGGACGCGGACCGTCCAAAAGGACTGACTCAACGCACGTCCAGGCAGAAGCCCGGCCCCCGGTACCTGATGCGCAACGCATCCCGGCGGCCGGGCTTCGCCATGACGCGCAGAGGGTCATCCGACAGAGAGCGGGAACTCCGCCGATGTCTGTTCGTTGCAGAGCCAGGGGGTAGATCGCAAAGCAGCACTCTGGAGGCGGCGTACCAGCCCTGCCAATAGGTTCTGCTGGGCCTTGAGCGTCGCGCGGTAAGTACACTTACTATTTATGTCTGATGGGTAAATTTTCACGTTCCGGCGGCCCGGTTGCTAGTGGCACCGGCTTGCGGGACTCTTATAGCGGGGGTTGAGGTAGTTTTGTATATTACGATCACCGGTTTCACTAGGAGATACAAATGGGTGAATCCAACAGGTGGTGGACAGCATGATTCGGCTCCGTAAATTGGCGCGCGCCGCGTCTGTTTTGACCACCCCGTTGGCGCCGGAGGATATTCTCGCGCTTTTTAATCCAGTCTTTTCGGCCCGCCAGCTGCGCGGCGTCGTCACCAAAGTTGTGCCGGAAACGGCGGACTCTGCCACCATCCACTTCCGTCCCGGGCGCGGCTGGAAGGCCCATAAGGCCGGCCAGTGGGCCCGGATCGGCGTGGAACTCGACGGCGTGCGCCACTGGCGCTCCTACTCGCTCAGCGCTCCCGCCGGGCAGGACCCTGCCATCACCGTGAGTGACGTGGGCGCGGTGTCCGGCGTCCTGGTCCGGACCACGCGTCCCGGAGATGTGCTGTTCCTGGCGCCGCCGCAGGGCGACTTTGTCCTGCCGGAGCACCCGCGGCCGCTGCTGATGCTCACCGCGGGGAGCGGTATCACCCCCGTCATGTCCATGATCCGCACCTTGGTGCCGCACCGCCCGGATGCCGACGTCGTGCTTATCCACTCGGCCCGGACCCCGCAGGACAGCATCTTCCATGAGGAGCTCTCCGAACTCGCGGACCAGTTCCCCAACTTCCGCGTCACCCACTGGTACACCGGCGAACGCGGCCGCATGGACTTCGGATCCCCCGCCCAGCTGGAGGACCTCTGCCCGGACTGGCGCCAGCGCGCCGCCTATGCGTGCGGCCCCGAGGGCTTCCTGGACGACGCCGAGGCGCTGTGGTCCGCCGAAGCGGCCGCCCACGTGGAGGCGGCGCCGGGACCGTTTGCGGCAGACCCTATCAACCTGATCATCGAACGCTTCAACACCAGCCTGCTGGGCGGGGCCGGGCACGACGGCGGACTGGTCACCTTTGAAGCCTCCGACCGCGAAGTGGAGGCGGACGGGAACACCCCGCTGCTGGATGTGGGCGAAGACGCCGGCGTCCTCATGCCCAGCGGCTGCCGCATGGGCATCTGCCACAGCTGCCTCACGCCGCTGCGCGCCGGCCACGTCCGCGACCTTCGCACCGGCGAGGTCCATGGTGAGCCGGGCCAACTAATCCAGACGTGTGTCTCGGCAGCCGCCGGGCCCGTTAACCTCGAGATCTGAGGAGCAACAAAGCATGACAGCAATATCTGACCGCACAGCCGCAGAATCGACGTCGATCAACGGGCCGACGGCCAAACCCCGTCCCGGAGCCCTGGCCACGTCGGGGAGCCCGCTCGTGCGACCGCCCGCGGCCGCTCACCTTACCGACGAGCAGGTGGCCGAGCTCGGCCGCGAGCTGGACGCCATCAAGGATGAGGTCCTCGCCAAGCGCGGTGCGTCCGACGCCGCCTACATCCGGCGCGTTATCAAGGTCCAGCGGGGCCTGGAAATCTCCGGCCGGGCAGCCCTCCTGATGGGCCGCAACAAGGCCGCCTGGATCACTGGCACCACGCTGTTGAGCGTCGCCAAGATCCTGGAAAATATGGAGATCGGCCACAACATCCTGCACGGACAGTGGGACTGGATGCGCGATCCCGACATCCACTCCACCACCTGGGAGTGGGACTTCGTGACCCCGGCCCGTTCGTGGCAGCACACCCACAACGACCTCCACCACCGCTGGACCAACGTGGTGGGCAGGGACAACGACGTCGGATACAACCTCCTGCGCATGGACGCCGACCAGCCGTGGAAGCCGCACAACCTCGGCAACCCCCTGTACAACGCCATCCTGGCTCCCATCTTCGAATGGGGAATCGCCATCTACGACCTCGAGCTGGTGGACTACCAGGAGGGCAAGAAGACCAAGGAGGCCATGCAGCGTGACCTCAAGGCCCTGGGCCGCAAGGTAGTCACACAGTTCACCAAGGACTACGCCGCCACTCCGGCCGTCGCCATGCTGACCGGCTCGGGCAAGCAGGCGCTGTACGGCACGCTGACCGCCAATGCCGTCCGCAATGTTTGGGCCCATGCGGTGATCTTCTGCGGCCACTTCCCCGAAGGGGCGGACACGTTCACCGAGGAAATGGTGGAAGGCGAGACCCGCGGCGACTGGTACGTCCGGCAGATGATCGGCTCGGCCAACATCTCCGGCTCCAAGTTCATGCACCTCATGACCGGAAACCTGTCCCACCAGATCGAGCACCACCTTTTCCCGGACCTGCCGTCCAACCGGTACGGCGAGGTTGCCCCGAAGGTGCAGGAAATCTGCAAGCGCTACGGCCTGCCGTACACCACGGGACCGCTGCTCAAGCAGGTGGGTTCCTCGTGGGCCAAGGTCTTCAAACTCGCGCTGCCGGGAAAGAAGAAGTCCTAGACAGCCAGTGACCGCAACAGCGCGGCGGGCCCAACAGTCCGCCGCGCTGTTTGTGCCCGGACGGACAGAGCGCCGGGCGGCGTTCTCTGGCAGAGTATGACCATGCTCACAGTTATAGGCGAGGGCCTCGTTGACGTGGTCCAGCGCACCTCCGGAATCGAAGCCCACGTGGGCGGCAGCCCGCTCAACGTCGCCGTGGGGCTCGCCCGCCTGGGCCATCCCGTGCAGTTCGTCGGCCGCTACGGCCGCGACGCCTACGGCGAATCCGTCGCTGCGCACCTGAAGGCCAGCTCCGTCATGCTCCCGCAGACCCCGGATTCCCTGCCCACCAGCGTGGCCACCGCCTTAGTGGACGACGACGGCGCGGCCACCTACACGTTCGACCTCGCCTGGGAGCTTCCCGGCCTCGCGGAGCGCCTGCCCTTCATGCTGCAGGGCACCACCCTGCTGCACACCGGCTCCATTGCCACCATGCTGGCGCCGGGCGCCGCTGACGTACTGGCCGCCGTCGAACATTCCCACCCGGCGGCGACCATCAGCTTCGACCCCAACTGCCGGCCCAGCATCATCACCGACGCAGACTACGCCCGCCGCCAGGCGGAGAAATTCGTGACCCTCTCAGACATCGTCAAGGCGTCCGACGAGGATCTCGCGTGGCTGTACCCTGGTGCGGACGTGCTTGATTCCGCCCGCCGCTGGCTGTCGCTGGGCGGCTCGGAAGGGCCGGCCATGGTGGTGGTGACGCGCGGTGCGGCCGGACCGTGGGGCATCACGGCGGCAGGTGAAACTGAGTTCGCTGCGCCCAAGGTGGAAGTGGCGGACACCGTCGGGGCAGGTGACTCCTTCATGGCGGCGCTGCTCTCCGGGGTGGTGGACCGCGGACTGGACGGCGCCCAGAACCGGGCGGACCTGCGGGCTTTGCCGGCCGAGGGCCTCGCTGCGCTCCTGGCCCACGCGAGCCGCGCCGCCGCCGTAACGGTGTCCCGTGCCGGCGCCAACCCGCCCACCAGGGCGGAACTCAACCGCATCGAAGAAGCAGCAGAGGAAGCAGAAGTTCCCACCATCTGAAAGGCAGCCATGACATCCTCCGGTCCATTTTCAGACCTGCCGGACGTACCGTCGTTCGGGCTCAGCAGCGAATCATTCCGGAACGGTGAAACACTGCCGCCCGCCCAACGCAGCGGCAGGATGCACGCCGGCGGGCAGGATGAATCGCCGCAGCTGAGCTGGAGCGGGGCGCCCGAAGGGACCAGAAGCTACGCCGTTACCGTGTTCGATCCGGACGCACCGGGTGCCGGCGGGTTCTGGCACTGGGCCGTTCTTAACCTTCCGGCGGACGTCACCTCGCTGCGGGAGGGGGCAGGGGCCGAGGGCGGACAGCAGCTTCCGGACGGCGTGGTGCAGTTGAAGAATGACGCCGGATTCCGGGGCTACCTTGGTGCCGCGCCGCCGCCCGGGCACGGCCCGCACCGTTACATTGTCACGGTCTATGCGCTGGGTGTGGAGGACCTCGACACCCGGGCGGGTGCGCGGCCGGCGAGCCTGGGAACTGAGTTGGCGAAACACCTGCTCGGTTCGGCGACGATCACCGGCGTCTACAGCCGTTGAGCAACAAAGCCGTCGTTGTGCATGCCGTGGATCGGGCGCACACTGGAAAAAAGCGTGAGAGGAGTCTTTGCCATGCGCAAAAGAACAGCGTGGATTGTCGGCGGGGCGCTGGCTGCAGCAGCCCTTGGAGGAGCAACGGTTGCAGCGGCGGCCGGGAACCCCTTCGACGATGACAAGGCCACGACCGGAGGCACCCAGAGCCCGCTGAGCCAGACCGACCGCGACAAGGCGATCCAGGCCGCCCTGGCCAAGGTGGGGCCGGGCACGGTTACCGACGTGGAGGGCGGCCGCGACCCCGGCTCTGCCTATGAAGTGGAGATCCAGCTGAACAGCGGTTCGGAAGTCGAAGTGAACCTCGGCCCGGACTTCCAGGTCCTGAACCAGGGAGCTGAGAACGACTGACCGCGGTTAGCCAATGACGGTCTGGAGCGCAGGCATTCTGCTGTACCGGCGGACGGCCAGATCCGAATTAGAGTTCTGGATAGCCCACATGGGCGGCCCGTTCTGGGCCCATAAGGATGCGCACGCCTGGTCAATTCCCAAGGGCGAGTACCTCGAGGACGAGGACCCGATGGTGGCGGCGAAGCGTGAGTTCGCCGAGGAGATGGGCGCGCCTCCACCCTCCGCCGATTACATCCAGCTGGGCTCCTTCCGGCAACCCTCGGGCAAGGTCGTCACCGTCTTTACAGCCGAGTCCGACTTCGCGCCCGGGGAAATCGTGAGCAACACCTTTTCGCTGGAATGGCCGAAGGGATCCGGCACAGTCCGCAGCTTCCCGGAGATCGACGACGCCAAATGGGCCACAGAGCCCGACGCCCGCACCAAGCTGGTAAAAGGCCAGGTGCCGATCCTCGACGCGCTCATCCAGCACGTCCGGAACGGCGGCGCCTGACGGGAGCGGCGGGCCGGCACCAGGTGCCGGACTTCATGGTCGCGGCAACCTTGAGGCCCTCATCGAGCACCACCAGGTCCGCGCGCCTGCCCGGTTCAAGACGGCCGACGTCGGAGAGCCCCAGCATGTCCGCCGGATTCTGGGTTGCCGCGCGGACCGCGTCGGCGAGCGGGAGGCCGGCATGGTTTACCGCGTGCCGGATGGCGGCGTCCAGCGTCAGCACGCTGCCGGCGATGGCGCCGTTGCTGGCCAGCCGCGCCTCGCCGTTGGCGACATGGACTTCAAGCCCGCCAAGCTGGTACGTCCCCTCAGAAGCACAGGCCGCCGCCATCGCATCGGTGACGAAGACTGCCCGGGCAGGGCTTCCCGAGATGAAGCGGACCAGCGACGGGTGCAGGTGCACGCCGTCCGCAATCACCTCTGCAAAGACGTTCGGGTCTTCCAGCAGTGCCAGTGCGGGCCCGGGTTCACGGTGGTGCAAGGGCCGCATGGCGTTGAACACATGGGTCCCCACTGTGGCCCCTGCGGCGATCGCCTGGCGGGCAAGGTCATAGCCGGCACCGGTGTGGCCGATTGCTGCGACTGCGCCGTGGCCGGTGATCTGCCGGATCGCCGCCAGACCCCCTTCAAGCTCGGGTGCCACCGTTACCATCCGTACCGTGCCCCGGCCGGCCAGCATCAGCCGGTCGATGCTGGCCGGGTCCGGCAACTGCAGCAGGTCTTTGGTGTGCGCGCCGCGGTGGGAGGGGCTGAGCCAGGGTCCTTCGAGGTGGATTCCGGCCAGCACGCCATCCTCCACCAGGCCC
The DNA here is from genome assembly GCF_056395905.1 of Arthrobacter sp. 05T444. Lineage (NCBI taxonomy): Bacteria > Bacillati > Actinomycetota > Actinomycetes > Micrococcales > Micrococcaceae > Arthrobacter > Arthrobacter sp. 05T444. The sequence continues at coordinate 5,709 of NZ_JBFTKK010000017.1, read as the reverse complement.
GCCAGGGCGGCAACAGCCGTCTTAAGCTCTGCCAAAGGCGCAGTGACGAGACTTGCCATCAGCGTGGTGGTGCCGTGCTCCAGGTGTACTGCGGCGATCTTGACGGCTGCTGCGGCGGGGTCCGGATCGTTGAAGCTGAAGCCGCCGCCGCCGTGAATGTGGGCGTCAATGAAGCCCGGTGCCACAGTCCCTTCCGGAAAGCTTGCGTCGGGTTCGCGGGGAGGGGACCCGGCACCTACCGCGCTGATCTGGCCGGACCGGGTTTCCACCCAGCCAGGCTCGAGGACCGCGCCGGGTGCGATGACACGGGCTGCGGAAATGAGCGTGGTACTCACCAGGTTTCCGTGATTTTACGCAGCCCCCGGGGTGCGTCGGGGTCGCGGTGGCGGGCAGCGGCCATGGCGTGGGCCAGGCGCTGCAATGGCAGGATTTCAAGGATTGGAGCAAGCTGCTCGTGCACCGCCGGCAGGGGCACCAGATGGTTCAGTGGCCGGGCTGCGGCGGGGTCGCCGACAACGCAGACGTCTGCCCCGCGCTCAGCCAGCCGTTCCAGCACCGGCTGCAGGGCACGGCCGCCGGCGCCGGGCGAAGCGATGGCGATGACGGGGCGGTCCTCGTCAATCATCGCGAACGGCCCGTGCAGGAGGTCCGCTCCGGAGAAGGCATGGGCTGCCAGGTAGGACGTCTCCATGAGTTTCAACGCCGCCTCTCGTGCCGTGGGATAGGAGAAACCGCGCCCCGTGGTGATGATGTGATTGACGAACCGGTAGCGGTCTGCCACCTCAAGTATCTCCGGTCCGGCGAGGACGTCGGCGGCGTGGCCGGGCAGGACCGACGCGTCGGCCCCTTCCCCGCCGGCCCAGGCATCGATGAGCAGCCAGAGCGCCAGCAGCTGGGACGTGTAGCTCTTGGTGGCGGCCACGGCACGTTCCGGCCCTGCCAGAATGTCCACATGGTGCTGGGCGGCACCCGCCAGTGGCGACGACGGCGCGTTGGTCACGGCCACGGTGACGGCGCCGCCGCGCGCCGCGGCGGCGGTGGAGTCCACCAGGTCGGGGGACCCGCCCGACTGGCTGACCGCCAGCCAGAGGACGCCGTTCATCTTCGGTTCAGCGCCGTACACGGTGAGGCTCGACGGCGAGGCCAGCCCGGCGGGCAGCCCCAGCACCGTTTCGATGAGGTACTTCGCGTACAGGGCCGCGTGATCGCTCGTGCCCCGGGCGGCCAGCAGGACGTAACGGACGTCTGAGGCGCGAAGTGTGGCGGCAAGACGCCGGATGTCGGCGCGGCCGACGTCGAGCTGGCGGGTGAGGGCGTCGGGCTGCTCGAGGATTTCAGCTGCCATCAGCGCCCCCGGCGCCTGAAGGGTGGAACCGGCTGCGGGCAAAGTGATGTTCGGCGGTGTCATGGGATCTCCTGTTGATCGAATGGATGGTGAAGCGATGGTTTTAGGCCGGAGAGTGGATGGAATGGTTCGAACGGTGGGGCATGCCGGCGCCGGTGGAGTTGGCCAGTTCCTGGGCCAGCTTCACGGCGCCCCAGGCGGGGGCGCGGTCCAGGACCCTGACGTCGGTCAGCCCGCGTCCTTCCAGAAACGCCCGGACACGGCCGGCCAGGAGCGGCTGGTTGACCAGCATCCCGCCGGCCAGGAGGACGGGTGGACCTGCTGATCCGGGAGCGCCGGACCCGTGACCATCGGATCCCGGAAGGCCGCCCAGCCGCTCGTTGACGGCGACGGCCAAGGCTGCCAGTTGCCGGGCGGCGTCCTCGGCGATGGCGTTGGCGGCCACGTCCCCCATGGCAGCCACGTCGAACACTGTGCCGGCAAGGCCGGCCCAATACCGGCGTTCCGGGTTGCGGTAGAAGAGGTCCAGCAGCGCCAGGGGTTCGGCGGCGCCGGTCCGTTTCAGGATGCGCACCGACAGCGGCCCGGGAGGCTTGCCCGCGTCGTGTTCAGTGAGTACGTTGCGAACGGCGCTGCGGGTGACGGCGTAGCCGCTTCCTTCGTCGCCCAGCAGGTACCCCCAGCCGCCCGCCCTGGCTTCGCGGCCGTCCGCGCTCTGTGCCCAGGCGGCGGAACCGGTGCCGGAGATCAGGACCGTGCCGGCGTCCAGGCTTTCCGCTGCGAGGATGATGCGGGTGTCGTGGACCACCTGGATCCGGGCTTCCGGGAACCTTCGCGAGAGCATGGCCGCGAGCCGGTCCCGGCTCTCGGGAGTGTCTGCCCCGGCAGCGCCGGCGCAGACGGTGTGGATTCCGTGGCCGTCAGGGTTTCCGGCGCCGAGCCGGCGGGCGAGGCCGTCCAGTGCGGCGGAAGCCGCCGGCTCTCCGACTGAGGTGATGTTCGCGCTGCCGCCGGTGCACTCGACGACAGCCTGCCCGCCGTCGTCGGCGTTGTCATTGACAGCGTTGCCCGCCAGGATGGCGTGGGTCTTAGAGCCCCCGATATCCAGGCCGAGGACGCGGGGCATTACTTGGCCGCCGGCTTGCTGCCGGTCTGCTCCGGCCAGCGGGCGCCGTTTTCCCAGTAGTGCCGGATTTCTTCGAGGTTTCGGCCCTTGGTTTCCGGTGCGAGGCGGTGCACGAAGATGAACCCGGCGACGGCGAGGGCGCCGAACACGGCGAAGGTCCCGGCTCCGCCCAGGCGCTGCAGCATCGTGAGGAAGAACGCTGCGACGATGACGTTGGCCACGAGGTCGGAGGTCAGCATGGCGCTGGCGCCCAGGGACCGCAGGCGTGCCGGGAACGATTCCCCGGCGTAGACCCAGACCAGCGCGCCGAATCCGAACGTAAAGCCGACGGTGAACAGGAGGACGCCCAGGAATCCGATGACGGTCAGGGCTCCGCCGAAGTCGCGGCCCGCCATGAAGACGGCAACGAGAATGATGTTGGCGACGATCATCATCGCGATGCCGCCGAGGAGAATGGGCCGCCGCCCCACCTTGTCCACCAGGGACAGCGACACGAAGACGGCAACCAGCGAGGCGGCCTGGACCAGGGCAGGGAGCAAAAGCAGGGCGGCGTTGCCCGTGAAGCCCATCGCTTCGAAGATCCGCGGGCTGTAGTAGACCACGGCGTTGATGCCGGTGATCTGGATGAAGAAGCCCAGCCCGACCACGAAGACTGTGGCCTTGAGGTACGGGGAGCGCAGCATTTCCCGCAGGCCTCCGCCGCGTTCGTCGCCGATGGCGCGCTGCATGTCGGCCAGTTCGGCGTCCACGTCGGTGTGCGGTTCGATGGAGGACAGTGTGCGGCGGGCATCCTCGGTGCGTCCGCGCATCATGTACCAGCGGGCGGTGTCAGGGAGCCGGAGCGTGACGGCGAGGACCGCTGCCGCAGGGACGGCCGCCAGGCCCAGCATCAGGCGCCAGTTTTCGGTGGCGGACAAGGCATAGGCCGCCAGGTATCCGACGATGATGCCGATGACGGTGGCCACCTGGTAGGCGACGAGCAGGGCGCCCCGGACCTTCGGGGGCGCGGATTCGGCCACGAACACGGGCACCACCACCACGGAAATGCCGATCGTCAGGCCCAGCAGGAGCCGGGCAATGAGCAGCATGGGGACGTCCGCAGACAATGCGCTCAGGATGGCGAAGGCGGCATAGGCGCCGGCGACTCCCACCATGCACGCCTTGCGGCCAAAGAGGTTGGCGAGCCAGCCGCCCAGTACAGCGCCGAGGACTTCACCGACGACGACGGCGGTGGTCACCAGTTCCTGCTGGCTCGTGGAGAGCTGGAATTCCTTGGTGATGAAGAGCAGGGCGCCGGCGATATTTGAAAGATCGTAGCCGTAAATGATCCCGATGGTGGCGGCGGTGCCGCCGACCAGGAGGCCCAGACGGGGCGTCTGGCGAAGGTCTTGCAGGAACGACATCTTTGGGTCCTTGTCTGCCTAGGGGAGGGGTTTGGGTTCTCATTAAGCGAGTGCCTGAATTGGTATAAACCAATTTTCTCCATTTTGGCGTAGACCAATTTTCCTGTCAATAGGTAATATCGCAGTCATGGAGACCCACGCCGCTGCGCTGCCCAAGTACTACGTGCTCAAGGAGCAGATCCTCGCGCTCATCGAGGACGCAGCCCCGGGCACCTTGATTCCCACGGAGCGGGCGTTGGCCGAGCAGTACTCGACGTCCCGCACCACGGTCCGCCAGGCGATCGGGGAACTCGTGGCCGAGGGCCGCCTCGACCGAACACAGGGGCGGGGCACCTTTGTCGCGCCGCCGAAAGTCACGCATGTCCGCCAGCTCACCTCGTTTTCCGACGACGCGGCGAGTCAGGGGCTCACGGCGTCGGCCAAAATCCTGGATATGAGCACGGTGGCCGCCGATCCCGTCACCGCCCGGAGACTGGGAGTGGATCCCGGGACCGATGTCCATCGCGTCGAGCGCATCAGGCTGGTCAACGGCGAACCGCTCGCCCACGAAACAGCCTTCCTCGCCGGAGCGCTGCCGGACCTTGCGCACAACGTGGAGACCCGGGGATCGCTGTATTCCGCCTTAAGCGAGGACTACGGAATCCGCATCATTGAAGTGGAGGACACGGTGGAGACCAAGCTCGCCGGCCCCGATGAGGTCCGGCTGCTGGATGTCGAAATGGGGGCCCCGATGCTGCTGGTGCACCGGCTCGGCTTCAACCCGGAGGGCAGTCCTGTTGAGTGGACCCGGTCGGTTTTCCGGGGCGACAGGTTCCGCTTCGTGGCACGAATGCGCCTCTAGATCCCGGCCGCCGGCTGCCTGCGCCGGTGGCCTGCGCCCTGCGTTTCTTTACGCCATACTGCCGTTCGTTAAGCCGTGTTGCGTCCTGAGTCCGTCCGTGTCCTTGTGCATTGTGGACTAACCGTCCGAGTGGTTGGTTTGGTCCACAAGTACAGACAAGAACGGAGTCCCGATGATCACCGCTTTGGCTCGCAGGATCCGCGCACAGTGCAGCGAGGAACTGACTGTGTTCCGCGACCAGGTGTGTGCCTTGACCTGTCAGGACATCGGTACCGGCGGCCTGGACGGCGCCGCCACGGCCATGGCGCCCCGGCCGTCCTTGACCACGCCGGGTGTGTCAGTGGACATCGTGGGCTTTGCCCAGCGGCAGGCTTCGGGCGGCCCTGCTGAGGTGGGATTTTCGGTGGCCCTGCGTCTTGTTTCCGAGCGCGGTCCGGCCGGTGTCCACTGGGACGAGGCCCATGCCTGGGCGGGGGCTGTGGCCGGGGGACCGTGGACGGCGGCGGAATACACCGGCAGTCAGGCGGCGCCCGCGGCGATTGTCTTCCATTATCTGCTGAAGGCCCACGAGGCGTCCTACGTCCTCGACGAACTTCAGGGCGCGCTGTAGGCGCAGAATTCAGAACAGCAGGCGGACTGGTTCACCCCTGGTGCAGCACAAACAGCGAGGAGATCCGGCGGGAATGTTCCCGCCGGATCTCCTCTTTGTATTGAACTGGATTGTATTGAACTGGAACTGCCGGTCTGGCCTGAGGGTCAGTCCTTGCCGAGTCCGGCCGCGGAGGTCTTTTGCCCGGTGACGCCGTTCAGCGTGGTGAGGTCGAAGATGCCGTTGAGGTCGGCCAGTTTGGTGGTGCCGGCGTCCACGCCGTCCTGCAGCAGCTTGTTGAAGGCTCCGGCCAGCGGGTCAACGGTGAACACGATGTTCTTCAGGGACCGGTCGATGACGTCCTGCGGGAGCGCCTTGCCGGCCGCCTCCTTCAGGGCCGCGTTG
>NZ_JBFTKK010000016.1:0-93255 GCF_056395905.1 Arthrobacter sp. 05T444 | reverse complement strand
ATCCGCGAAGGGCTTCTTCACATCTACTCGGTGATGGAGGGCTGCGTGGAGACCAGCCTCAAGCGCGAGGGGCTGCTGCCCGGCGGGTTGAAGGTCCGCCGTCGTGCTCCCGACTGGCACGAGCGGCTCCTGAAGGAAAGCCGGGACCATGATCCCGGCTTCCGGGACCCGAAGTACTGGCAGGAATGGGTCAACCTGATTGCCCTGGCCGTGAACGAGGAAAACGCCTCCGGCGGCMGSGTGGTGACTGCGCCCACGAACGGGGCCGCGGGCATCATCCCGGCTGTGCTGTACTACGCGCTGCACTTCGCCCCGGGCATGGACCAGGCCACGCAGCAGGACCGCGACGACGTCGTGGTGCGATCGCGGCAGCGAAGGCCATCAACGCCGCCAAGATGGCGCTCTGGGGCGACGGCTCGCACCGGGTGTCCCTCGACGAAGTGATCGTTACCATGCGGGAGACCGGCCGGGACATGAGCTCCAAATACAAGGAAACGGCCATGGGCGGACTCGCCGTCAACGTGGTGGAGTGCTGAGCAGTTAGTTGTTGACGGCTGCCCAGAGGTTCAGGCTCGCGGCGAAGACTACCCACGACAGGTAGGGCAGCATCAGCAATCCGGCGGCGCGGCTGATCGGGCCGAAGCACAGCACTGTCGCGGCCACAGCCAGGGCGAGGGCGAGGATGATCGCCAGTGCCAGCCAGAGCGCGGCCGTGCCTAGCGCCGGATAGAGACCGAAGAACACGGGCGTCCATGCCAGGTTCAGGGCCAGCTGAACGCCGTACACGGTGAGCGCTGTCCGGGTTGCGGGGATCTGAGTTCCGGTTGACCGGGCCGGGGGAGCCTGGCGGCGCCAGACGAGCCACGCGGCCACCGCCATGGCGGTGTAGAGCAGCGTCCACACGGGTCCGAACACCCAGTTGGGTGGGGACCACGGCGCCTTGCTGGCCGAGGCGTACCAGCCGTCGACGTTGGTGATGGTGGCCTGTGAACCGAGGAGGGCCACCAGCGCGGAGCCAGCCAGGAACAGCAGGAGCGCGGCCAGCTGGACGGTTGTTCCCCTGCGGCCGTGCGGATCGCGGCGCTCGGGGGCAACCGGTCCGTGGTCTTTCGTCGCCATGGTTCAACACTTGCCACGGGAAGAGCCAGAGTCAAGGGAGCCTTCGCCCGAGGATTCGGCCGCACCAGCCGCACCCGCCGCATCCGGGCAGCGCCGCACCGTTCGAGCACTCCACAGTGTCAGTCCCGGGTGCCACCATTGAGCTATGTTGAGCACTGGCGGCGGCGGATATGTTCCCGACTTTCTGCGGGTCTCTGTCGAACTGCCCGCACCCGCCGGTTCCACCATCCTCCTGGACTACACGCACTTCTCCATCCGGCTTCGAGCTGCGCGCAGACTGGCCGTAGTGGCCGCCGTCAATATCAACGGGAGCGAACTCGTGCCGCTGGCCCGTGAGGGAATCTGGCATTTTGACACCAGGGTTCCGCGGAACGTGCAGGCCGGCCCCGAGGTTTACCAGAATAATGACCTGGACCGCGGGCATCTGGTCCGGCGCCTTGACCCCGTGTGGGGCGATGAAACCACGGCGCGGACGGCCAACCAGGACACGTTCACCTACTCCAACGCCGCTCCCCAGGCCTCGGACTTCAACCAGGGAGTGGAACTGTGGCGGGGCCTTGAGGACCATGTGCTCAACCACGCGGAACAGTACGACGCCAGGATCAGCGTTTTCACCGGCCCGGTCCTGGCAGATGACGATCTGCCGTACAGGGGAGTGCAGATACCCCGTAAATTCTGGAAGATCGCCGTCTGGACCATGGAGGGACAGCTGGCCGCCGCGGGATTCCTGCTCGATCAGTCGCCCCTGCTGGGAAAGGAGGAGCTGGCCCGGGCCATCACGGAACGGCTGCTGGCGGACGAGCCCCCGCCCCTTGGGCCCTTCCGGACCTTCCAGGTGCCCGTGCGGCAGATTTCAGCGTTGTCCGGAATGCCGCTCACGCAGCTGGAAGACGCCGACCGCTTCATTGCCAGTCCGAATGGGCCACGCCCGGACAGCAATGCGATGTTGCTCACGGACACGGCGCAAATACGGCTCTGAGCAGGGCGGCGCCCGGGTGTATCAAGCCCGCAGCCAGACACGGCGGATAGACTTGAGGCTGCCTCACCGGGCACCAGCTGCAGACACGTACGCGAAGATTGGACACGGCACACTTGCGAGAATTCACTGCCCGCTTTGCCTCCTCCGAGGAGGTCGCCAACTGGGATTCCCACGTCACCGCGAATCCGAACGGCGGAAACCTGCTGCAGTCGGAGGCCTTCGCCGACGTCAAACAGCACTTCGGCTGGAAACCCCTCCACCTCGTCTACGAAACAGCCGACTACACGAGCTACAACCTGGTCCTGGAAAAGACCTTTCCGGTGCTGGGTAAACTCTGGTACCTCATCAAGGGGCCCGACGTGGCCGACGTCGAGGATATTTCCGGTATCGCCAGGGCCAACGCGGACTTCGTCAAGAGGGCGCGGCTCGGCGTTTTCGCCATCAAGATCGAACCGGACATCGTGCTCACCGACTCAGCCCGTCAGGCCATCGAAGGGGCGGGGCTGGTCAAGACCCACAACCTGCAGCCCAACGACTCCACCGCGCTCCTGGATATTTCCCCCGAAGAGAACCAGCTGCTCCGGAACCTGCACTCACGTGGCCGCAACGCGGTACGCCGCGCCCTGCGTGAGGGCGTCGAGGTGCGGAACGTGGAGCCCACCGAGGAGAATTTCCGCGCCATGTACGGGCTGATGACCACGACGGTCGAGGCGAAGTCCCAGGTCCGGGTCCGGGAGTACGAGTACTACAGCCAGTTCTGGACCAATTTCATCAAGCGCGGCCAGGGCAGGCTCCTGTTCGTCTACGAGAACGGCGCGCCCTCAGTGGGCGCCTTCGTGATCAACTACGGCCGCAAGGGCACCTACAAGGACGGCGGCTCCCTCCAGAAACGCAGCCAGTACGGCGATTCGCACCTGGTGCAGTGGACAGCGATCAATCAGGTCAAGGAACTTGGCTGCACGGAATACGACTTCTGTGGCACCCCGCCGAGTGACAAGCTCAAGGACAAGTCCAACCCGTTCCACGGACTCGGCCTGTTCAAGACCAGCTTCAGCAAGACCGTCACCGACTTCGTGGGCTGCTACGACCAGGTCATCAGCCCACTGAAATACAGGGCGTGGATGGCCGCGGGCGAGCGGGTGGCGCGGCAGGTGTATACCCGCCGGACCGGACAGCAATTTTACTAAGACAGCCAATTATGCCCAGATCAGCGGCACTGCACGGAGGGAGGCCGGAATGACCAAACAACCCCGCGGAGCCAACAGGCCGCATACCGACGGACTGCCCAAGACGGAACCGCTCTCGCCTTCCCAGCTGCACCAGAATGCGGCGGCCAAGCGCATGCTCCGCCGGCTGGTCCAGGGGGAAAACCCGCCGACGGCGCCGCTGAGCATCGTGGACCGGCTCGCCGGGAGCCCCTACGCCAACCCGATGATCCAGGTCAGCGGCGTTGACACCTCGGCCCGGAAGACCATGGACTTCGCCCTGCACCTGGCCGAATCAATGTTCCGGTATGGGGCCGGTGCCCTCGAAGTGGAGACCAGCATCATCGCGGTCACTGCGGCGCTGGGCCTGAAGAACATCGAAGTGGACATCACCAACCAGTCGGTGGCCATCAACTACGCGCCCAAGGAACAGACGCCCATCGCCCTTCTGCGGGTGGTCCGCTCGTGGACCAACAACTACGCGGGGCTGGCCAAGGTCCACCAGCTGGTGACTGACATCGTGGCCGGCGGCGTCGGCAGGGACGAGGCTATCCGCCGGCTCGACGAGATCATCCGCAGCCCCAAGCCTTTTCCCCGCTGGATGGTCACGGTGGCGTTCGGCGTCTTTTCCGCGGTTTTCGTCGGGGTGCTGGGCGGCGGACCGGGAGCGTCCGCCATTGCCTTCGGCTCGAACCTGCTGATCAGCCTGCTGGCACGGCAGCTGGGCCGGTGGCGGGTGCCTGACTTCTTCATCACGGCCGCCTGTTCCTTCGTGGTCACCTTTGTCGCGCTGCTCCTGTGGCGGTTCGGCCCCTTGGCAGGGATCCAGATCGCGCCGGCCATCGTGGTGGTGGGCGGCATCCTGCTGTTGCTGCCCACCGGGCGCCTCGTGTCTTCGGTCCAGGATGCGATCAATGGCTTCCCCGTCACGGCGGCCGGCCGGTTCCTGTCCACCATGCTGACTTTCGGCGCGCTTGTTGCCGGGATTGCCGTCGCGTTTGTGGTCGGTGACATGACCGGCATGGAGACCATCAATGTGACCGAGACGTTCCCTCCCGCGTATGTGTTGTGGGTACAGGTCGTCTTGGTGGCGATTGCCGTCGTGGCCATCGGCATCACGGAGCAGACGGCCTGGAAGCTGCTGCTCCCGACGGCGGCCGTGGGCGTGGTGGGCCACCTTGTCCTTATCTGGGGAGAAGCCATCGGCATTGGTCCCCGTTTTGCCCCGGCGCTGGCAGCCGTGGTCATTGGGCTGCTGGCCCGCGTGGTGGCGCTGAAAATGGGCGCACCCCAGCTGGTGGTCGCCGTTCCGGCGGCACTGATTCTCCTGCCCGGGCTCACCATCTTCCGCTCGATGTATGTGCTGACGATTGAGGAATCGGAGATCCTGCTCGGTGCCGGCGGCATGCTCAACGCCGGGGCGATTGTGCTCGGCGTTGCCGGCGGGATTGTGCTCGGCGACACCTTGGCCAGGCCGCTGACCCGGAGCCTGGCGAGCAACGAACGACGGCGGGCACGGCGCCGCTAGCGCCGCTAGATCTTCCCGATCGGCAGCTTTTTCTCGGCCTGGAAGTCGTCCTCCACCCGGCCCTTGGCCCAGTAGCCGGACAGAGACACCTGGCTGCGCTCCAGCCCGCGTTCCCGGAACAGCACCTCTCGCAGGCCCTTCATGTAGCCCCGTTCGCCGTGCGCAAAGACATCCACCCGGCCGTCGGGCCACTGGGCATTCCGCACGGCGTTGACCAGCAGTTCGCTGCCCCCGGCGGGGACGCCTTCGCGTGGAAGCCAGACCAGCTGGAGGGCCGCGGGGGCGGCAATCGCCTGGATGTCGGCGTCGGACTCCACCTCCAGGAACGCGAGCCCGCGGGCGTCCGACGGCAGGGATTCGATGACGGCGGCCACCGCGGGCAGAGCCGCCTCGTCGCCGGCCAGCAGATGCCAGTCGGCCGCGGGATCCGGGTTGTAGCCGCCTCCCGGGCCGGTGAAGATGATGCTGTCGCCGGACTGGGCGGAAGCGGCCCAGGGACCTGCCAGCCCTTCGTCACCGTGGATGACGAAGTCGATGGCCAGCTCACGTGCAGCCTCGTCCACCCACCGGACCGTGTAGGTCCGGGTGTGTGGCCACTGCTCCCGCGGCATCGTTTCGCGGACGGCCCACAGATCCAGCGGCTGCGGATATTCCACGCCCGGCTGCGGGAAGGCAATCTTGACGTACCTGTCCACGAAGCCGTTGTTCACATAATCCGCGAACCCGTCGCCGCCCGCCACAATCCGCACCATGTGCGCGGAAAGCTGCTCGCGCCTGATGACGGTCAGGTTGATCTGGGGGCGGGATTTCCGCGTGGCGGACGTCGCGGCTGGAACAGAAGTCATGAAAGTAAGCGTAGGCTAAGTAGCCTGCCCGGCTGCATCGGGGCGTCACAGAACGGGCAGTTCCCAGTCAACTCCGCCGTCGCCCTGCTCCTGCAATAATTCATTGGCCCGGCTGAAGGGCCTGGAGCCGAAAAACCCGCGGGATGCAGACAACGGGCTGGGGTGGACGCTGGCCACCACCGGGGTGTCGCCGAGCAGGGGGCGCACGCCTTCGGCGTCCTTTCCCCAAAGCACCGCTACCAGCGGGAGCCTGCCGCCATCAGCCGTCCGACGCGCAAGCACGGCGGTGACCGCCGCCGTCGTGATGGATTCCCAGCCTTTTCCGCGGTGTGAGCCGGCGGCGCCCCCGCGCACGCTCAGGACCCTGTTGAGCAGCAGCACGCCCTGGCCGGCCCACGCACCGAGGTCGCCGTGGACCCTTGCCGGAAGCCCCAGGTCGGATTCAAGTTCCTTGTAGATGTTCGCCAGGCTGCGGGGGATGGGCCGTGTCCGGCCGTCCACGGAGAAGGCCAGGCCCACTGCGTGGCCCGGCGTGGGGTACGGATCCTGGCCCACAATCAGCACCCGCACATCCGCCAGAGGCTGGCGGAAAGCCCTGAGGACGTTCGACGGCGTCGGCAGCACCGCATGCCCCGCCGCCACCTCACCGGCCAGGAAGGACAGCACCGACCTCAGCTCACCCTCCACCGCGGCCAGCGCCCCGGCCCAGTCAGGAGCCATAAGTTCAATCAGGGGCATCCCGGCCATCTCGGCGAAGCCAAGGGTCTCCGTCTCGGCTGCCCCCAGCTCAAACAAGGGTTCAGGTTCAGTCACAGCACCCATTCTCCCAGCAGCCGCCCTCTGCGCCACCCACGTCACACGGCGTAAATGACAACGCTGTTATTCGTCCGTAACATGGGTGGTGGACTTTTACCGGATTCAGCGAAGGAGGATGCAGTGGCGGAGCCGTTGCAGGACCATCTCGCAGAACAGCATGCGGCGCCGAACCCGCAGGCGGACCAGGCGCAGAACACCGGACCGCGGCGCGGCTCGCTGCTGGATGACTTCCAGTTACGGGACTCGCCGCTGAGTGAGCGTGAGCAGCAGATGCTGGCGCTGGAACGGCAGTGGTGGAAGTACGCCGGCGCCAAGGAACAGGCCATCCGCGAACTGTTCGACCTCTCAGCGACGCACTACTACCAGATCCTCAATGCACTGATCGATACTGAGACTGGGCTGGCCCACGACCCCATGCTGGTGAAGAGATTGCGTAGACTACGTACGTCACGTCAGCGGGCCCGCACTGCACGCCGCCTGGGGTCTGACGCGTAATCGTTAGTGCCGAACCGCCGGCAGAAGACCAACAAGGACGTCGCTTTACCATGACCAATTATGCTCGGGACGAATTCGACAGGGTCCCTGAAGCCTCTTCCCGGCAGGGCGTACACCGTGCCGTTTCGGCGCCGTCCCGCCCGCGTTTGTGGCCCATCCTGAGCGTGGGGATCGGCGCCCTTGCCGTCGGCCTGGTCGCGTTCCTCCTGCTGCCGCAACTTGGGTTCCAGGCCGCTGCTAGCCCGTCGTCAGCCAACGCCGCAGGCGCCCCGTCGTCGACGCCGTCAGCGACTTCCTCAGCCAAGCCGTCCACGGCGGTGAAGGCGTCCGGCGCCTCGAACGCCGCTTCGCCCTCCGCCACCCCGTCATCATCGCCCTCTGCCACAGCTCCTGCAGCGGCCCAGGCTCTCGGGTCAACTGTGGACAAAACCCTCCCCGTTTCGGTCTACAACGGCACGCTGACGTCCGGACTCGCGGGCCGGGTGGGCGCCACGGTCCAGGCCGACGGCTGGGCCCTGGGCCAGGTGGCCAACTGGCAGGGCGCGCCCCAGCAGCAGTCGGTCATCTTCTACTCAGATGCGGCGCACAAGGCCAGCGCCGAGGCCATCGGGGCCCTGCTGAACATCACGACGTTCGTGGAAAGTGCAGAGTTCCAGACCCCCGTTGCCGTGGTGCTCGGCCCCGGATTCCAGTGACGATTTGAGTTACGCCTGAATAACTATTGCCTCCGGTTCCGGCTGTATGTCTGCCTCCTGGCGGGCCCCAGTGGATAGAGTGATTTCAGGCTTCGAAGCGTAATTCACGGCACACGCTGAGGTGGGCCTTACGGAAGCAATCTGAAAGTGTGGAGATCATGGCATTGGGAACCGTGAAGTGGTTCAACGCCGAAAAGGGCTACGGCTTCATTACAGTTGACGGCTCGGGCGATGACGTCTTCGTGCACTGGTCTGCCATTCAGGGTGATGGCTACCGCGCGCTCGATGAGGGCCAGCGCGTTGAACTTGAGGTCGGCGAAGGCGAAAAAGGCCCCCAGGCGGAAAGCGTCCGGCCCGCATAGTGGTGTTCCCCGCCGCCCGCAGCCTTGCCCCCGTGACAGCCCGACGGCGGACCGGCAGCTGGCCATCCGCCCGCGCCGCCGCCTGGGGTGCTGCAGCCGTTGTGGCGCTGAGTGCGTGCTCCGGATCAGCCGGAAATGCCCGGACAGCATCTGTCGAGGCCAGCGGCGACGGCACCTTGCGGATCGGGCTGATCCTGGACAACACCGGCGGTCAGGCGTTCCTGAACGGTGCACAGCTGGCGGCCGCCAAACTCGCCATCCAAGAGATCAACGCCGCCGGCGGCCACAAGGGCAAGCCCGTGGAGCTGCTGCCGGAAAAAGTCAGCGCTGACACCGCCGCCCAGGCGCGGGAACTCGTGGACGCGAAAGCGGACGTGGTGATCGGCCCCACCGATTCGAGCCACGCTCCGGCCGCCATCGACGTGCTGTCCAAGGCAAAGGTGGCGCTCATTTCACCCGCCAACACTGCCTGGCAGCTGAACACCTACAAGAGCGGCGGATACTACTTCCGTACCGCGGCCGCCGACATTGCGCAGGCAGCCGTGCTGGTGAAGCTGGCCAAGGACGGCGGCGCCAAGAGCATCGCTGTGGTCCACGAGGACGGCGCCTATGGCACGGAAGTGTCGGCGGCCGTGGCGGCAGCCGCGAAGAGCGCAGGGCTGGATCCTGTGACAGTGGCTGGCTTCAAACCGGGCGACTCCCAGAAAGCGGCAGCGGCTGCCCGCGATGCCGCCCCGGACGCCGTCGTCGTGGTTGCCCGTGAAGATGCACAGGGCGCCATTGCCGAACTCAACAATGCCGGGCTGTCAGGAAAGAAGCTGGTCCTGGCCGACGGCGCCTTCAAGCAGTACGGTTCGGACCTTGCCTCCAAGGCGCTGGACGGGGCCCACGGGATCGTCCCCGGAGTCTTCCCCTCCGCGCACCTGCAGGGTGAACTCGTGGCGGTGGACGCAGGCCTCAAGGACATGACCTACGCCGCGGAAACCTACGACGCGGTGAACCTTGCGGCCCTTGCCGCTGCCGCCGCCGATGACGACGCCGGTGCATCGGTGGCCGCGAAGCTGATCTCCGTCTCGGGAGGCGCCTCCGGCGCGGCAACACAACCCGCCGGCAAGCCGTCCGCATGCAGGACGTACAAGGATTGCCTCGCCGCTGTCAAAGCCGGAACCGCGGTTGACTACGACGGCGAGTCGGGGCCGGTCCGGTTCGATGCGGACGGCGAGGTCACAGTGGCCAACTACATGGTGTTCACCTACGGCGCTGACAACAAGGCGAAACTCACCGGGAGTGAAACGGCCAGCCGGACCGCTGATTAATCGCTGGGAGCGAAGCGGGCACGCAAGCTCCCGGAATTTCGCGCCTACTGCTTGCACTCTCCCCGGGGGAGTGCTAATTATTGATTAGCACTCCTGCGTATCGACTGCTAAGGCATCGCCCGGTTTAGGCCGTCAGCGAGGCCGGCGGCCGTGCATGGAGCGAAAGAAACACCTGGTTGGGGTGAGATCCGTACTGCCGGCATACAGAGGCCTGCAGGAAAGATCGTCCGTCGCGGGCACCGCAGCGAGGTTCATTCTTAACGACTGTCCCGAAAGGACTACTGCCGTTATGGCCAAGATCATTGCATTTGATGAAGAGGCACGCCGCGGTCTTGAGCGGGGTCTGAACATCCTCGCCGACGCCGTCAAGGTCACCCTCGGCCCGCGTGGACGCAACGTCGTCCTCGAAAAGAAGTGGGGCGCCCCCACGATCACCAACGATGGTGTTTCCATCGCCAAGGAGATCGAGCTGGACGACCCTTACGAGAAGATCGGCGCCGAGCTGGTCAAGGAAGTTGCCAAGAAGACGGATGACGTCGCTGGCGACGGCACCACCACGGCTACCGTGCTGGCACAGGCACTGGTCAAGGAAGGCCTGCGCAACGTCGCGGCCGGCGCTGACCCGCTGTCCCTCAAGCGCGGCATCGAGAAGGCAGTTGAAGCGGTAACCCGCGAACTGCTGGACAACGCCAAGGAAATCGAAACCAAGGAAGAGATCGCCGCTACGGCCTCCATCTCCGCCGGTGACGACGAAATCGGTGCTCTCATTGCCGAGGCCCTGGACAAGGTCGGCAAGGAAGGTGTCATCACCGTCGAGGAGTCCAACACCTTCGGCCTGGAGCTGGAGCTCACCGAAGGCATGCGCTTCGACAAGGGCTACATCTCCGCGTACTTCGTCACGGACACCGAACGCCAGGAAACGGTCCTGGAGGACCCCTATATCCTGATCGTCAACTCCAAGATCTCCAACGTCAAGGAACTGGTTGCTGTCCTCGAAAAGGTCATGCAGTCCAGCAAGCCGCTGCTGATCATCGCCGAAGACATCGAGGGCGAGGCTCTGGCCACGCTGATCGTCAACAAGATCCGCGGCACGTTCAAGTCCGTCGCCGTCAAGGCTCCGGGCTTCGGTGACCGCCGCAAGGCGCAGCTCGCCGACATCGCCATCCTCACCGGTGGCCAGGTCATCGCCGAGGAAGTCGGCCTGAAGCTGGAGACCGCCGGCCTCGAGCTCCTGGGCCGCGCCCGCAAGGTTGTTGTCACCAAGGACGAGACCACCATCGTCGAAGGTGCCGGCGACGCCGACCAGATCGCCGGACGCGTCTCCCAGATCCGTGCCGAGATCGAAAACTCCGATTCGGACTACGACCGCGAGAAGCTGCAGGAGCGCCTGGCCAAGCTGGCCGGCGGCGTTGCAGTCATCAAGGCCGGTGCCGCAACCGAGGTTGAGCTCAAGGAACGCAAGCACCGCATCGAGGACGCCGTCCGCAACGCGAAGGCTGCTGTTGAAGAGGGCATCGTGGCCGGCGGTGGCGTTGCGCTCATCCAGGCAGGCCTCAAGGCATTCGCCAACCTGAACCTGACCGGCGACGAAGCAACCGGTGCGAACATCGTCCGCGTTGCCATCGACGCTCCGCTGAAGCAGATCGCCTTCAACGCAGGCCTTGAGCCCGGCGTTGTGGTCGACAAGGTCCGCGGCCTGCCCGCAGGCCACGGCCTGAACGCTGCAACCGGCGAGTACGTCGACCTGCTGGCTGCCGGCATCAACGACCCGGTCAAGGTAACCCGCTCTGCCCTGCAGAACGCGGCTTCCATTGCCGGCCTGTTCCTCACCACCGAGGCAGTAGTAGCCGACAAGCCGGAGAAGAACGCTCCGGCCATGGGCGGCGGCGACGACATGGGCGGCATGGGCGGTTTCTAACCCCCGGCCTTCCCATCGCTGAATAACGCGTAAGAGCAGCAGCGGCCCCACCTTCGGGTGGGGCCGCCGCTGTCGTTAACGCCGTTGACGGCGCAACGGCCCGGCAGCCCGCGAACGGTGCGTGAAATTCAGTGTCGGCAGGGTCTGGCAGGATGGATTCGTGACGATTACAGCAGCGGCCGACGGTTCGGCTTTAGGAAATCCCGGCCCGGCCGGATGGGCCTGGTACGTGAACGACGATTGCTGGCGCGCCGGAGGGTGGCCGCACGGAACGAACAACCAGGGCGAGCTGATGGCTGTGCTGGACCTGTTCCGCGCTACGGCCCACATTCCCCAGGAGGACCTCCGGATCCTGTGCGACAGCCAGTACGTCATCAACTCGGTGACCAAATGGATGCCGGGCTGGAAGCGCAAGGGATGGCGTAAGGCCGACGGAAAGCCGGTGCTGAACGTGGACCTCCTGAAGGAGATCGACAAGGAACTCGCAGGGCGGAAGTACACCTTCGAATGGGTCAAGGGCCACGCCGGCCATGACCTGAACGAAGCGGCCGACGAGCGCGCCCGGGCCGTGGCCGTGGCCTTCCAGCAGGGAGTGGCCGCACGCTCCGGGCCCGGCTTCCGCGGAGCGCCGGCGCTCGGCGCAGAGGAGGCCCGGGCAGGCGCCCAGCCGAACGCCGGCGCCCAGCCGAACGTCGGCGCCAGCACCGACGGGCCCGCCAGCACGGAACCGGACCGCACGCGACCGGACCGTACCGGACCGGACGAGGCCGACGAACTGGACCTTTTCGGCGGCCAGGACATCTCCGGACCGGACCTCCGAAGGCAAGCCCGCGGCGACGTGGCTGGCATGGGTCTGTCCGCCGCCAGCGAGCCGGATCTCTTCAGTGAACTGGATGCGGATGCCTTTGCCGCGGCCCCCGGCAGCCCCAGCCCGGAGGAATCCGTGGAGGCGCTTGAGCGCGAACTCCTCCGCCCGGATGTGCGCAGCGACATTGGGCGGACCGGCGTTCTTCTGCATCCGGAGTTCACGGAGATCGGCAGCTCCGGCCGGATTTGGACCCGCGATGCCATGATGATGTCGCTCGAGGAAAGCCCGGGCGGTCCGACCGAGCTGGAGGTGATTAGTGCCGACCGGATCGGCGCGGACACCATCCTGCTCACCTACCGGAGCCACTCCCGCGCCGGCGCGGCCCTCCGCAGCTCCTTGTGGGTCCTCGATGGCGGACAATGGCGCCTCCGCTTCCACCAGGGCACCCCGGAGGCCTGACGGGTCCACGACGACCTGCCACGCCCTGACGGGCGTCTCAGCTGAAGCGCTGGGCGTTGCCCTGTTCGGCCTGGGCGTAGGTGGCAGCAGCGGACGAGAGCGCGAGGTTGATGGACGCCAAGGACGCCTCCACCTTTCCCTGCGTCAGGGTCCACTCGGTGACGAGCGCCTGGAAGTTCGTGGCGGCCGAACCGCGCCACGTGGCTTGGAGTTCATCCAGGCCACGCTTCATCGCCTGGACGTCGGCGCTGATGCGGTCAACTGTCGCTTTCACGTTGGCTGACTTCACCTGGAGGAGTTCGGTATCGACGGAAATGATGCTCATAGCTGTGGCCTCTCGACGTGCGCGGAACCGGGGTTCGCGGACCGGTATTGGAAGAAGCGGCCGGTCTCCCGGTCCGCTGAGTCGAGCCTACGAACATGACGGCAGCCCGCACCACAGCCGGTTCCTATATGTGGATAACCTGCCCGTCGTCCTGGCTGCCGCGGTCCTGCCCATCGTTATGGCTGCCCAGGTCCTCGCTGGCTCCGTCCCCGCGGTGGCCGTCCTCCGAGTCATCCCGGAGCGGGAGGCTGACCGCCAGGGTTGCGCCGCCGCCGTCGGTGGTTTCCACCCGCACAGAGCCGCCGTGCGAACCGATGATGGCCGCCACGATGGCAAGGCCAAGGCCGCTGCCGCCGGTTTCCCGCGTGCGTGAGGTGTCTGACCGGTAGAAGCGCTCGAAGACCTTCGGCGCTTCGCTTTCAGGAATACCGGGTCCGTGGTCCCGGACTTCGAGGACAGACAGCGGCGCACCGTCCTCGTCATTTCGCACACCCACGGCAAGCTCTATCGGCGTTCCCTCGGGCGTGTACCGCAGTGCATTTCCCACCAGGTTGCCCACCACCTGACGCAGCTTCAACTCGTCGCCGAGCACGGGTGCCGGCGCGGCGTTTCCACCGTCGAGCCCGGTCAGGGTGATCGTGCGGTCCCGGTCGCTCGCCTGCGTGTCCACCACGGCATCGTGGGCGATGAGCTGCAGGTCAACGGGCTTCTCCTGCAGGGGCCGCTGCTCGTCCAGCCGGGCAAGCAGGAGCAGGTCCTCCACCATGGAGCCCATCCGTTTGGCTTCGCTCTCGATCCTGCCCATGGCAGTCGACACGTCCTCGTCAGTTTGCAGCGCCCCGTGCCGGTAGAGCTCGGAATAGCCCCTGATGGTCACCAGCGGAGTGCGCAGCTCATGGGAAGCATCCGCCGCGAAGCGCCGCATCCGGTCCTCGGATGCCATCCGGGCGGCAAAGGCGGCCTCGATGTGGGCCAGCATGGCATTCAGCGAACGTCCGAGGCGGCCCACCTCCGTGGCCGGATTACCCACGGCCACACGGCGCGACAAGTCACCGGCCGCGATCGCGGCGGCAGTTTTCTCCACCCGGGCGAGTGGCCTGAACGACCTGGTTACCATCCAGGACGCGATGAAGAAGGCGAGGATCAGGGTCAACAGGCCAACGCCCACCACAACCAGCGTGGCATGGCGCAGCACTTCGTCCACCGGCGAAAGCGGCAGCCCCACAACCACCACTGCCCTCTGCTGGTTGCTGTCCAGGA
This sequence comes from Arthrobacter sp. 05T444, assembly GCF_056395905.1. Lineage (NCBI taxonomy): Bacteria > Bacillati > Actinomycetota > Actinomycetes > Micrococcales > Micrococcaceae > Arthrobacter > Arthrobacter sp. 05T444. Next base: position 79,125 of record NZ_JBFTKK010000016.1, on the reverse strand, counting down.
TGCTGACGGCGACCACCCGCCAGTTTGCACCGTCCGTACCGCGGACCTGGTACGGCTTGAACCCCCGCAGCCGGGCCTCATCAATTGTGATGTGGTCGATGTCCGGGCGCTCCTGAGTCTTTCCATCGAGGTTGCGCCCCGCGGCTCCCGGATAATAGACCGTGACCGTGTAATCGGTGGGGATCACCGGGTTGGGCACAATGAGCTGGCTGAAGGACCGCTGCTGCTCGGCGGACTCGACGGCGGCCCGGAGCTTGTCGTCCACCTGCCCCTCAAGAAAGCTGCGCAACAACGTCAGTGTGCCGACTCCGGTCACGGCGAGTGCCACCAGCATGAGAGCCATCATGATGGCCACCAGCTGGGACCGGAGGGTGGCGGACTTCCAACGTTCGAGCAAGATCAGCGCTTTTCTGCTGTCCGGAGCACGTACCCCACACCCCGCTTGGTCTGGATGAGGGCCGGGGCTTCGGGATCGATGTCCACCTTGCGGCGCAGGTACGAGATGTAGGACTCCACGATCGAGGCATCGCCGTTGAAGTCGTATTCCCAGACGTGGTCCAGGATCTGTGCCTTGGAGAGCACCCGGTTCGGATTGAGCATCAGGTACCGCAAAAGCTTGAACTCGGTGGGGGACAGCTCAATCACCGTCCCGCCGCGGCGCACCTCGTGGGCGTCGTCGTCGAGCTCGAGGTCGTCCACGCGGATGACAGCTTCGTCGTCGTCGAGCATCGGCTGGGTGCGGCGGAGCACTGCACGGATCCGGGCCACCACTTCGTCGAGGCTGAACGGCTTGGTGACGTAGTCGTCACCGCCCACCGTGAGTCCGGTGACTTTGTCCTCGGTGTCGTCTTTGGCGGTGAGGAACAGGACCGGGAAGTGTTTGCCCGCGGCACGGAGCCGGCGCGTCACGGTGAACCCGTCCATATCCGGAAGCATCACATCGAGCACCGCAAGGTCGGGGGTATGGGCTTCTGCTGCGGCCAGGGCGTCGCGCCCGTTGCCCGCAGACACCACCTCAAACCCTGCGAAGCGCAGCGACGTGGACAGCAGCTCGCGGATGTTCGGTTCATCATCGACCACGAGGAGCTTTGCTTCGGCACCGTTCTTTTTCATATCTCCCATGATGCTCCCAGAAACTGGGAGTTTTCTGAATGAAAGTTGTGTGTTGGTTGTGGCTAGCCCACCGCGCCCGCGTCCTTCGCGTCCATGATCCGGTAGGCATAGCCCTGTTCGGCCAGGAACCGCTGGCGTTTGGCGGCGAAGTCCTGGTCCAGGGTGTCCCTGGCCACCAGCGAATAGAAACGCGCCGCCCTGCCGTCCTGCTTGGGGCGCAGCAGCCGGCCGAGCCGCTGGGCCTCCTCCTGCCGCGACCCGAAGGAACCGGAGACCTGGATGGCCACTGACGCCTCCGGGAGATCGATGGAAAAGTTGGCCACCTTGGAGACCACGAGCGTCTGGACGTCGCCCGCGCGGAAAGCCGCGAAGAGCTTCTGGCGCTCCTTGACGGATGTCTCGCCCTTGATGACCGGAGCGCCCAGGCGCTCGCCGAGCTCATCCAGCTGGTCGATGTACTGGCCGATCACCAGCACCTGCTCGCCGCGGTGCTTTTCCACCAGCTGCTCCGCCACCTGGGTCTTCGTTTCGGACGTGGCGCACAGCCGGTACTTGTCCGCGTCGTCGGCCATGGCGTAGGCGACGCGTTCATCGCGGGGGAGGTCCACGCGGACCTCGACGCAGTCCGCCGGGGCAATATAGCCCTGGGCCTCGATGTCCTTCCACGGCGCGTCATAGCGCTTGGGGCCGATGAGGCTGAACACCTCGCCTTCACGGCCGTCCTCACGCACCAGCGTGGCAGTCAGCCCCAGCCGGCGGCGGGCCTGGAGGTCCGCCGTCATCCGGAAGATCGGTGCTGGGAGCAGATGGACTTCGTCGTAAATGATCAGACCCCAGTCGTGGCCGTCCACAAGCTCCAGATGCGGATAGAGGCCGCCGCGTTTCGTCGTCAGCACCTGGTACGTGGCGATCGTGACTGGCCGGACTTCCTTGACCGCCCCCGAATACTCGCCTATTTCATCTTCCGTGAGCGAGGTCCGCTTGAGGAGCTCGTCCTTCCACTGCCTCGCGGAGACGGTGTTGGTGACGAGGATGAGGGTGGTGGTGGAGCTCGTGGCCATCGCCGCGGCGCCCACCAGGGTTTTGCCGGCACCGCAGGGGAGCACCACAACACCGCTGCCGCCGGCCCAGAAGTTCTCCGCCGCCAGTTGCTGGTACGGCCGCAGCTTCCAGCCGGACTCGTTGAGCATGATGGGGTGGGGCGTGCCGTCGACGTACCCCGCCAGGTCCTCCGCCGGCCAGCCGATCTTAAGCAGGAGCTGTTTCAGCTGGCCGCGCTGCGAGGAGTGGACGACTACGGTCTCGCCGTCAATGCGCGGACCCAGCAGCGGCTGGATCTTCTTGGCCCGGCTGACCTCCTCGAGCACCGGGTAGTCGCTGGTGCGCATCACCAGCCCGTGTTGCGGATCCTTCTCAAGCCGGAGCCGGCCGTAGCGGGACATGGTTTCTTCGATGTCGATCAGGAGCGAGTGCGGCACTGGGAAGCGGGAGTACTTGAGCAGGGTGTCCAGCACCTTCTCGGCATCCAGCCCCGCAGCCCGTGCGTTCCAAAGCCCCAGCGGGGTCAGCCGGTAGCTGTGCATGTGCTCCGGCGCGCGCTCCAGCTCGGCAAAGGCCGCGATGGCGTGCCTGGCCTCGGTGGCCTGCTCGTGATCCACTTCGAGGAGGATGGTTTTGTCGCTTTGGACAATCAGCGGGCCGTCATTCATGCGGCGAAAACCTTCACTGGTGCATTTCCTCTGTAGCTTCGATGTCGATGATCCGGTGGATGGACAGCACTCGCTCGGTGTCCTTGGCAGGGTCGAAAACCCGGACCCGTCCGCCGGTTACAGACACCGGAACAACCGTTTCCAGCTTGGCATTCCCCAGGCTGTCCACCACGTTCATGGTCACGCGCTGCTTGAGCCGGATGGCCTTCCGCAGTGTTTCCAGTCCCAGCTGCGTTGCTTCCTCTCCGCCGTTGAGGGCCGCACTGGAATGGTGGCCGTTGGAGCCTGCCACGGCCGCGCGGCTGCGGAGCACCGCCAGCTGCGCCGCAATGTCGGCGTCCGGCGGCGCCGTCCGCGGCGCGCTGTACACCGGACGGGCGCCTGCGCCCGCAACCGGTGTGGTGCGGTTAAACCGGACGACGGCGGATTCCGGCTCTTCGACGGCGGGCGACAGTCCCAGCCCGCGCAACACCAAAGCGGTCTGCCGGGGCGATGCATGCGACACCAGGACCGTGGGGGCGATCCGGACCAGGTTCAGGGAGGCCGCCGCGGCTTCACCGGCCAGCTCCAAAAGGGCCGCTTCGTCGTCGCTCTGGATGAAGCTGGCGGCGGCGCCAACCCGCAGTTTGCCGTGCCGCTGGGCGGTATCCTCCACGAGGTACTCCAGCGGCTGCGGTACAGCGGTGGCCGAATGCCGGCGGAGAAATTCCAGGATGGCCGCGGCATCCTGCCCCGAGTCCAGGGCCCGCCGGATGGACTGCACCGAGAAGCGGTAGATGGTGGCCGGGCCCTGTCCCTCGGCATCTGCCATCCGCTGCAGCTGTTCGCTCAATTCGGGCGTCAGATACCCGGGAGCGACGGCGGTCAGGTCGGCCTGCAGCAGGACGTGGTTGAGCGCGGCAGGCAGGTGTTCGCCGAGGATGTCCATGGCGTCGTCCGGCGCGTCGGCTGCGATGGCGGCTCCCAGCTGGCTGAGGGCACCGGAACCGACCAGCCCGAGCATCTCCGCCTCTGCCAGGACTCCCCGGATCAGCGAGCTGAAGCGCCGCGCCATGCGGGGCTGGGACCATTCGGCGCGCTGCAGCACGGCATCGGCGTTAAGGACGGGAGCGGTGCCATCGGGCGCTTCGGCCTCGAGCGTCAGCTCCTGCAGTATTTCCAGGATTCGTTTGCGGACAACGGGCGCGTCGGACCGCTGCGCCTCAGCGGACAGTGCGTTGACTACGGTTCCAGTGGGCGTCCGGTGGTTTGGCGGGCCGGCCGGCGGGCCGCTGGTGGGCTGCCCCACCAGGGACGGAGCCCTTTCGCTGGCCAGCCACGCGTTGACAAGCCATAGCCACTGTTCCTGCCGGGGGAGGCTCAGCCATTCCAGCTGGGGCGGCTGCACCCAGCAGGAGCTGTCCACGTCCAGCCGGACCAGCCCCGACAGCGCACAGAACTCCAGCAGCACGGCGGCAATATGCTGGTCCACCCGCAACGAGTCGGCAAGCCTGCGCATTTCGCGGATGCCCACTCCGCCGCTCCGCAGCGTGGCCAGCGGCTGTTCCCTGATCGCGTGGAGCAGCTCTCCGGTAAGCCGCAGGGTTTCGGCGATCGCTCCCAGTGCGGCGTTTCGGCGTAGGGACCCAGTGGTTGTTCCCAGCGTCGGCCGGGGGGGAGTCAGCGAAAAATCATCAATCACCGCGCCGCCGCGGAGCGACATGCCGACGCTGTGCGGAAGTTCCACGTGCGCGGCATCCAGCGGCACCAGCAGACCCCGGGCCAGCAGCCAGTCAACAGGCCCGACGTCGGGACCCTCAGCGGTGACGGACGCTTTCCGCTGCGCCTGGGGGACGGCACCCATGGCCCAGTTGCTGAACCGGGCGAGCAACGCCGTCGTGCGTTCCGGTGCCTCGGCGAGGATGGCACGCAGGGCCTCCGGGGAGGATGTCCAGTGCTGCAGCGCCAGCGCGGCCTCCATCGGTGTGGTTGCCGGCTGGATTTCGGCGCCGCTGCGGTGCAGTTCGGCCACCAGATGGACCACGCGCTGGGCGAAGGCGGGCTGCAGCCGGACCAGCTCGGTGTAACTGCGGCCCAGCCCGGCCGGATAGATTCCAACCACGTCCTTCAGGCTGCCCACCGGCAGGTAGAACCGTTGCCGGTGCGCGGAGGGGCCGGCGCTGTGAGGGGGCTCGGCCCGGTGGACCAGGGCCAACTCCTGGAGCGAGAGCAGGATCCGCTCAACGGCGGCCACCGTTGAGCCGGCGATCAGTTTCCTGACGCCCGTGGCCGAGGCGCTGTGCCCGGTATCGGTGTTCGTGCACAGATGAAGGGTCTCCAGCACCTGCATCTGTGGCCGGTTCAGGCGCTCCAGCGCCCGCTGCACGCTGACCCGTGCGCTCGCGCGTGCTGCCAGGGCCGCAAAATCCGGAACACCGGGCGAAATCAAATCCGGCCGCGCAGCGAAAAGAGCCCGCAGCGACTCGTCGCTGCGTGCCTCCAGTTCCTTGCTTAGCGCACGAATAAGGGACATCAGTCCAACGTTACCGCCCGCCGCCGTTTCCTGCCCGGCGGCGGGCGGTAACTCCGTCGATCACCAGGACGAACATCAGGACGAAGGCCACCGGAAGTCCGTAAAGGGCGGCGGAAGTTATCCAGGGAGGGGCCGGCTGGCCGCCAAACGCCAACGCCATCACCATTCCCACGGCGGCCACGGAAAGCACTGCCAGGACCGCTGCGGCGATCATCAGGGGACGCCGGAAACGCGTGGGTATCATGCACGTAACGCTAACAGTCCGGCCGCGGCCGCGCCTCAAAGCAGGAATCCCAAGCCAGTCAGGATAACCTTGAGGCAACAGACCAACATGGACCAGGCAGTCACACCCTGAACCCGCACATCCGTGCGGATGCGCTGATGGCCGGACATGTCTTATATAACGCCAGAACGAAGAAGGTTGATTACGTGCCTACCGGCAAAGTCAAGTGGTATGACAAGGACAAGGGATTCGGATTCCTCGCAGGCGAGGACGGGCAGGAAGTGTTCCTGCCCAAGTCGGCGCTTCCCGAGGGCGTCACCGAACTGAAGGCCGGCACCCGTGTGGAGTTCGGCGTGGCCGACGGCCGCAAGGGCGCCCAGGCCCTCGGCCTGCGCGTCCTGGACAAGACGCCGTCCATCGCCAAGGCCAAGCGCCCCAGCGCCAGGGATCTCGCGCCGCTCGTTCAGGACCTCGTCACAGTGCTGGATAACCTGTCCGGAACCCTTTCTGCGGGCAAATACCCGGAGGGCAACAAGGGCAAGGCCATCGCGGCCGCCCTGCGCAAGGTTGCCGACGAGCTGGACGCTTAGGCATCCACATGAACCCGGAACCTGAACAGGGCGAATCCAAGGTGGAGCCAAAGGCGCCCAAGCGTCGCGCCGGCGTCCCCGCATGGCGCACCGGTAAGCCGGATGCCGTGCTGGCCGCTGCCGTGGACCTTGCACGGACCGCCATCGAAGGCATCGCGAAGGCATCCGAAATCGGCGAACACCTGGCGGCGCGCACCGAGGGCGACCGCCTTGTGACGCATCTCTTCGAGTCGCGGCTGCCCGGGTACCTCGGCTGGCAGTGGTATGCCGTGCTGACGCGGAACTCGCGGTCAAAGGTGATCACAGTGAATGAGCTGGGCTTGTTGCCCTCCGAGGATTCAATCCTGGCCCCGGAATGGGTTCCGTGGGCCGAGCGGGTACGTCCCGAGGACGCCCGCGAGGACGAGGCATCTGAAGAGGGCGCGCCCCAGGACGAGACTGCCCGCGAGGCGGATTCCGCGGACGGCCCTGCCGCATCTCCGGAGGATGAACCTGCCGAGGCTAACGGTGGGAATTCTGCGGAGGCTTCCGAGGCCGACCCGGACGACGCACCCACAGACGCCGAAGCCGGCTACGACGCCGAGAGCCGCGGACGGGGCTGATCGCACAGTTGGGATCATCCGGGACTGAGTACTCCGAAGGCAGGCAATGATGTCCACCTTCAGATCCCTGCATATCCTCAACTACCGCATCTGGTTCGTCGGCGCCCTCGTCTCCAACATCGGGACCTGGATGCAGCGGACCGCCCAGGACTGGCTCGTCTTTGACCATCTGACAGCCCATGACGCCGGCGCGATGGGCGTAACCATGGCGCTCCAGCTTGGTCCCCAGCTGTTCCTGGCGCCCGTGGCAGGGCTCGTCGCCGACCGGTACAACCGCAAGCAGCTGCTGGTCGTGACCCAGTCCGTCATGGCCTTGCTAAGTGCCGGCCTCGGCATCCTGGTGGTGCTGGGGGCGGCACAGCTCTGGCACGTCTACGCGTTCGCGCTCATGCTGGGAATGGTCTCCGCGCTGGACGCGCCCGTCCGCCAGACGTTCGTGTCCGAGCTGGTCAGGGACGACCTCCTGCCGAACGCCGTTGCATTGAACAGCGCCTCGTTCAATGTAGCCCGCATGATTGGCCCGGCCGTTGCCGGCATCCTGACAGTGGCGGTGGGGCCTGGATGGGTGTTCCTGATCAACACCTTCACCTTCCTTGCGCTGCTGGCCAGCCTGGCAAAAATCCCGACGGCGTCGCTCAGGTCCCTGCCCCGCGCCGGGGCCGGCAAAGGCCGGATCCGCGAGGGGCTGCGCTACGTGCGTTTCCGTCCTGACATCGTGGTGGTCCTGGTGGCCATCTTCATCGTGGGAACGCTGGGACTCAACTTCGTCCTGTTCATCGCTGCGATGGTTGGCACCGAATTCGGCCTGGACGCCAGCGCCTTCGGCCTCATGAACTCCATCATGGCCATCGGCTCGGTGGCAGGTGCCCTGCTGTCCGCCCGGCGCAGCAGGCCCAGGCTACGCATCATCTTCGGTGCTGCCGCCGCCTTCGGCGTCACGTCCGGGCTCGCCGCCCTCGCCCCGAGCTACTTCTGGTTCGGAGTTGCGCTGGTGCCCGTCGGGCTTTTCGCCCTGACCATGCTCACCAGCGCGAATGGCTATGTGCAGACCACCACGGACCCTGTGATGAGGGGACGCGTCATGGCCCTGTACATGGCGATCTTCATGGGCGGCACCCCCATCGGCGCACCGCTGGTGGGCTGGGTGGCCAACGTCGCCGGGGCCCGCTGGTCGCTGGCGGTGGCGGCGGCCTCCGGCCTGCTGGCGGCCGCGATCGGACTGGTGTGGATCATCCGCACCAGAATGCTGCGGATCCGTGTGAGCCGGCAGCCCCGCGGGCGGCCACAGATCCGGCTCGTCTCGCTGAACCAGGCCGGTCGCCCGACAGCCCGGACCGGCACTAAGACCGGTGAAGGTGGCGGAACGGCGGACGGCGCCGCCCGGGATACGAGCCCGGACGACGCCGTAGAACGCTGACGCTGTAAGCGTCACCGCGGTCTGGGGGGACTACTTCTTCAGTTCGCCCACCACGTAGTCGATGCATTCCAGCAGTGCGGAGACGTCAGCGGGCTCGATTGCCACGAAGGTGGCGATGCGGAGCTGGTTGCGTCCCAGCTTGCGGTAGGGCTCGGTGTCCACGATGCCGTTGGCGCGCAGCACCTTGGCGATGGCCGCGGCGTCGATGGAGTCGTCGAAATCGATCGTGGCGATGACGTTGGAACGCTCGGCGGCGTTGGCCACGAAGGGCGTGGCGACATCGGAAGCCTCGGCCCACTTGTAGATGCGGCTCGCGGAGTCCGCCGTCCGGCCGGCCGCGAAGTCGAGGCCGCCGCTGGCGTTGAGCCACTGCACCTGGGCATCGAGCGTCACCAGGGTGGCCAGCGCCGGGGTGTTGTACGTCTGGTTCAGCTTGGAGTTGTCAATCGCGGTCTGCAGGTCCAGGAAGTCCGGGATCCACCGGCCGCTGGCCTTGATCCGGGCGGCGCGCTCGAGGGCCGCCGGGGAGAATAGGCCAAGCCACAGGCCGCCGTCGGAAGCGAAGTTCTTCTGCGGTGCGAAGTAGTACACATCGGTCTCGGCGACGTCCACGTCCAGCCCGCCTGCGGCGGAGGTCGCGTCCACCAGCACGAGGGCATCGGCGTCTGCCCCGTCCACGCGCTTGACCGGAGCCGCAACGCCTGTGGACGTCTCGTTCTGCGGCCACGCGTAGACGTCAACTCCCGCCTCGGCCTTCGGCGCCGGGCACGTTCCGGGCTCGGATTTGATGATGGAGGATTCGGAAAGGAACGGCGCCTTGTTGGTGGCGGAAGCGAACTTGGAACCGAACTCGCCGAAGGACAGGTGCTGGGCCTTCTGGTCCACCAGGCCGAAGCTCGCGACATCCCAGAACGCCGTCGAACCGCCCACGCCCAGAACCACTTCGTAGCCGTCGGGAGCGCGGAAGAAGGTGCTGAGGCCCTCGCGGACAGATCCCACCAGGTTCTTCACGGGCGCCTGGCGGTGGGATGTGCCGAGGATCGTTGTGGCGGCTGCGGAAAGCGCCTCGATCTGCTCGGGCCTGACCTTGGAGGGCCCGGCGCCGAACCGTCCGTCCTTGGGCAGGAGGTTTGCTGGGATAGTGATGCTGGTGTCGCTCACAGTGGCTCCAATTTTCGGCATGGACATGCAGTTCGGCGGGGACAAGAGGTGGCCGGCGGGCAGTCATGTCTGCCATGAAGGCCCCTTTTATTCTGCCCGAAGCCCGGAAATCCCGGGAAACGCTGCCGTCATAGTCCGGTCATTGAAACCGGTCGCCCGCTTCGTCCGAATTATCCGGAGTAATTCAAAATAGGCTAAGCTTTCACTGGACGTACGGGCGGAGAGCCGGTGTTGCTCCGTCGTCGAATTGCGGCCGCGGCAGCTTGACGCCGGGCCGCTGTGCGGTGGGCCCGCGGTACGGTGGGACGGACACAAGTACTGTGCTCGAGGAGCTGAGCTGAATGACGGATCTGATCGATACCACGGAGATGTATCTTCGGACCATTTTGGAGCTTGAAGAAGAGAACATCGTGGCGCTGCGAGCCCGCATCGCCGAACGCCTCCGCCATTCGGGCCCTACCGTCTCCCAGACCGTCGGCAGGATGGAACGGGACGGGCTCGTGGTAGTGTCCGGCGACCGTCACCTGGAGCTGACAGAAACAGGCCGCAAACGGGCCACGGAGGTCATGCGCAAGCACCGCCTGGCCGAGCGGCTGCTCGCCGACGTCATCGGCCTCGACTGGGCCTACGTCCACGACGAGGCCTGCCGGTGGGAGCACGTGATGAGCGAACGCGTGGAGCGCAGGATCTTTGAAATGCTTGGCCACCCCACCGAATCGCCCTACGGCAACCCGATTCCTGGGCTGGCTGCGCTCGGCGGCGAGCCTTCGCTGGCCTTCACCGACGGCGTGATGAACCTGCTGGACGCCATGCCCGGCTACGGTCCGGATTCGCGCGTTACCGTCAGCCGGCTGGCAGAACCCATCCAGGTGGAGCCGGAGCTGCTGGTCCAGCTCGATGAAGGCGGGATCCGCCCCGGTGCCGCCGTTTCCCTCGAACGCGTGGGGGAGTACATCTCGGTCCGTGTGCCGGGGATCGAAGGCGCCCTCGAACTGCCGCCGGAAGTGGCCGCCCACGTGTTTGTCCGTGTCAGCTGACGTGCTGGCCCGTGATTTGTCTGACATCAGGTGGCAGGATGCCCTACGACTTTTGCACAGCTTAGATAACGGAATTATTACTGCCCACTTTAATCACTTATAGTTAAACAGCAGCGCCGATACTAAAGCGTTACCTGATCTGGAGCCGAACTCTGCCAGCGGATCAGTCGCACGAGTCACCTTCTGGCAGAGGCGGGGGAACCACAACCGGCCGTTGAAAAACGGCCTTGGGGTGAAGTCCGCAGCAGCAAGCCACTTTCCGCAGATGGAATCTCCCGGGATACCCCTGTGCCGAAACGCTTGTCACGGCGGACCGGGTCGATGATCTCTCTGACCCGAATCCGACAGCTAACTTCGCAGGCTATCCAGAGAGGAACACTTCTTGACCATGCAGAATGCCCGGGGCCGCCGCCGCGCGGCCGGCCCCGCTGCGGAGCCGCGCGCCGCCGAAGTCTTCGCAGGGGAGCGTCCGCGGGATGCGCAGCGCGAAGCACGGAGGCACCGCAGTCCGTTCCGCCAGGTCACCGACTTCGCAGCCGCAAGCGGAGTGGGCCAGAAGGCCGGAGTCGCACTGGCTGCCACAGGCCTCCTGCTGACAGTCACGGTTCCTGCAACCAGTCCGGTCATGGCCACCGCTGACCAGGGCGGGGCCGCGGCGCTGTCCTCCCGTGTCCAGCCGCAGGTGTCCGCTGAGGCGGCCGCAAAGATCGACTTCAGCCGAACGTCCGTCTCCACCCAGGGTGACCCGGACAGCAAGCTCAAGCAGCTCCTCAGTGCACAGTCGGCCGGCAGCATCACCCGCGCCGCCTCGGCGGGCAGCCTTGGTGCGCCCCTGACCACCATGGTCAAATCGTCTCCGTTCGGATACCGCGTCAGCCCGATCACCGGGGGCTCCGGGGAATTTCACCGGGGCCAGGACTTTGCCGCCGAGTGCGGAACCCAGGTGTTCGCCGCGGCCAGCGGCACGGTCACCTTCGCCGGTTGGCACCCCTACGGGGGCGGCAACAGGGTTGTGATCAACCACGGCAACGGCCTCGAGACCACGTATAACCACCTGTCCTCTTCGAGTGTCCGCGTCGGCCAGAAGGTCAACCGCGGTGACGTAATCGCTCTCAGCGGGACCACCGGCGCCTCGACGGGCTGCCACCTCCACTTCGAGGTGATGGTCAACGGAGAAGTCGTTGACCCCCTGGGCTGGCTTTAAGTAAAACCGATGGAGAACTCTCGCATTCTTGTGACATGCCGTGACCTGAATGTGACATTCGCTCCGAACTGCTGTACCGTCTAAACCGCGTCAACTTTTCCGAAGTTGACGCCTTTGAGTGGATTGCCTAACTCTGCCACCGCTCAAGGTCCGTTCGCATGACATCGTCTGGCAGGGGCGGGGGAACCAATTTTGGTCTTCGCAAGAAGGCCTTGGGGTTAAGTCGCAAAGCTTCCCAGGAAGCGGCGCGGCCGGGTGACTCCCATCCGAATCCGACAGCTCACCTCGTAGGCATTGGGAGAGGCTACCTTCGTGTCTTCACGCCACAATTCTGCGCGCCACCGTGCGCAAACGGTTCGTACGAACCCGTTGGACTCAGTGTCCAAGGCAGTAAGCGCCAATGCCGGCACAGTAGGTCGCCAGGCAGCTGTTATCGCAGCTGCTTCAGGGCTCATCCTGAGCATTGGCATGCCGGCTAACGCAGCCGACACCAACATCGGTGTTTCCGCCTCCACGGAGTCCGGATCCCAGGCCACGCAGCTTGCTGTGACCGCCGCACCAACCGCAACTGTCTCCTTCGAGCGTCCTGCCGTCACCACCGAGGCAGCGCCGGTCATCGAGACTCTGGCCGCGCAGTCCAGCGACGACGCGGCCAATGGTGCGACCGATACTGCCAAAACCGTTACTGCCAAGGCGAGCAAGCTGGTGGATGCCGCAGGCTCCGCCGCCGCAACGTCAGGGCTGGCGGCCATTGCCTACACCGGTATCGGCCACCCGTACGTCTGGGGTGGCACCACTCCTAACGGCTGGGACTGCTCCGGCTTCACCCAGTGGGTTTACGCGCAGGCAGGCATCAGCATTCCCCGCGTCAACGCCTGGACTGCAATGAAGCCCACCTCGACACCCGCTCCGGGCGACCTGGTCATGCAGAACGGCGGCGCCCACGTGGGCATCTACGTTGGCAACGGCATGATGATCAGCGCCCTGAACCCTTCGGATGGAACGATCCTGCACGCTGCGTCCGCCACGGGCACGTCCTCCTTCTTCACCCTTCGCTAAAAATCCCGTTCGGGACGCGCCGGCTTACCCCCAAGATGCCGGCGCGTCGCTAAGCCACGTCCTGCTACCGCGGTCCGTGGAACACGAAAGAGAGAAACTTATGACTACACGTGCGACCATTGCACGCCACCGCGCCGAGGTCACCAAGACCAACTCGCTGGCTGTCATCGCCAAGGCTGTCGGCGACAACGCCGGTGGCATGGGCCGCCAGGCCGCAGTTATCGCTGCCGCGTCCGGCCTGGTCCTGACCAGCGGTATCGCTGCAAACGCTGCCGAGACCAACGTTCAGCGTGAATCGGTTCCTGTTTCCGCCCTGGAAGTGCAGTCCGTTGCTCCGGCAACCATTTCCGCTGCGTCCAGCATCGCCATCTCCTACGAGAAGCCGGCTGTTTCCACCACGGCCGCTCCCGTCGTCGAGGCACCCAAGCCCGTCGTTCAGGTGCAGGAAGCTGCTCCCGCCGTCGAGGCTGCTCCGGCAGTAAAGACCGCCGCTGCCGTTGAGGCTGCTCCGGCCGCTCCTGCCGCCGCCAAGACCGCTTCCGGAAGCGGCATGGGCGCTTCGATCGCCGCTGCTGCTTACGCGCAGCTGGGTGTTTCACAGGACTGCACCGCGCTGGCCACCAACTCCCTGGCCGCCGTGGGCATCAACTACCACGGCTGGCCGGCAGGCTACCTGTCCCTCGGCCGCACCGTCAGCGCTGCTGAAGCCCAGCCGGGCGACCTTGCCTACTACGAAAACGGCGGCATGGGCATGGCCCACATCGCTGTCTACGTCGGCAACGGCCAGGCTGTCCACGGCGGCTGGAACGGCGGAACCACCGCACTGTTCAGCGTAAACGTCGGCTCCGGCCCGGTCTTCATCCGCGTCGGCGGCTAAGACTACCAAGGCTTAGAAAAGGACCCCTGCCACTGCGGCAGGGGTCCTTTTGCATGCCCGTAGGCCCGGTTGCCATGCCGACACGGCGTCAGAGTGCATTCCGCCGATTCGCCGATCCGCCCCTTGAGTGTTTACTCTTGTGGTGTCGATCCATAGCCCGGACATGCAGAGGGCAGCCGGCCCTCGCGCCTCTGCCGGGTGCGGCCGTGAAGAGGTATGTGCATGCGCACTCTCGTTCTGAATGCTGGATATGAACCGCTGGCGGTTGTGACCTTCCGCCGGGCGCTGGTCCTTGTGCTCACTGGAAAAGCTAGCGTGGTGGCCGAAGGCGACGATCCTGTCGTCGGGCCGCAGGACATCATGGGCCGCCCGTCCGTGATCCTCCTTAACCGCTACATCCGGCCGCGCTACAACATGATCACCGCCGTCAGCCGGCGTGGCGTCCTTCGCAGGGACGGGCACCGGTGTGCCTACTGCGGCAAGGCAGCCCACACCATTGACCATGTCCAGCCAAAATCGCGGGGCGGTGCCGATTCATGGGAGAACCTCGTGGCGGCCTGCCTCCGCTGTAATAACGTCAAGGGAGACCACACGCCTGCTGAAATGGGCTGGAAGCTGCGGTTCGCCCCGGCGCCGCCCGTAGGCACCATCTGGCAGATCAAGGAACTGGAGAAGCCCACGCCGGCGTGGGATCCGTTCCTGCTTCCGGAGACCGCCGCGTAACCTGCCCGGCACTACGCTGGGGATGTGGAATTCGACGCAATAATCCTTGCCGGCGGCCGCTCCTCGCGGCTTGGCGGCTCGCCCAAGTCTGAGCTGACATACGACGGCGAGAGCCTCCTTAGCCGGTCCATCGCGGCTGCCCGTGGTGCCCGCCGGATTGTGGTGGTGGGCCCGGACACGAACCTTCCGCCCGGCGTGCTGAACTGCCGCGAGGATCCGCCCTTCGCCGGGCCTGCTGCGGCGATCGCCGCAGGCCTGGACCGGCTGCAGCGGCCGGACCCGGCACCGGACGCTGGAACCGCTGGAAGACTGGAAGGCACAGAGACACAGGCCGCAACACTGACCCTGGTCCTCGCGTGTGACATGCCGCGCGCGCAAGATGCCGTCCATGCTCTTCTGGACGCTCTCCGGGCTGCGGCCCCCGGAGATGCCGCGCGTGCCTCCCAGGGAAAAGATGGCGTCATGGCCGCATCCGGAGACGGACGCCGCCAGCCGCTGGCCGGCTTTTACAGCACGGCTGCGCTAAAACGCGCCGTGGACGATGCAGCCGCACGGAACACCCTGGATCACGGGTCAGTTTTCGCTCTCCTTGCTAGGCTTGACGTACAGGCTGTCACCGTCCCCGCCGGCTCCACAGATGATGTGGATACCTGGGATGATGCCGCCGCATTAGGAGTCGAAGGGCAGGGACGATGAGCCCGGCCCGGAACGTCGCAGCCGCAGTTTGAGTTTGGAGGCAGGCATGAAAAGCCAGGACGAAACGCTTGAGGAGTGGTGCCGGCTGCTGCTCCGGGCCTTCGAGCTCGAAGACGTGCAGGTGGATGTCAATGAAGTGCTGTCGCTTGCCGGAGTGGCCGCCCACTCGGTGGTGCGGCCAGCGGCGCCGCTGACCACATTCATAGCCGGGTTTGCTGCGGGTCTTGCGTCCGGTTCGGGCCAGGCCCCGGATTCCACCTCCATGAAAGCGGCAATGGACGTCGCCCGTTCCGTCACAAAGGTGTACGCGGCCGAAGAGCAAGGGGAGGACTCCGTCTCACCGGCGGTGGGCACCTCCACAGACGTTCCGGCTCCCAGCGGGACACCGGGGGAATGACCGCCGCCCCCGGACATCCAACTGCCGATGCCATGGAGCCGGCCGCCGCCCCCGCCGAGGACAGCGCCGCCGCCGGAAACGTAACTCCCTCCCGGGGGACTTCCGGGACTGGAACCCTGTCCCCGGACAATTCCGCCGAAAGCGGTGCCGAGGCCAAGGACGCCGCCCCCGGGAAACACCTGGCGCACACCTGGGAGGAAGCGCGGCAGGCCGCCTTTGATTGCGCCGCCCCGATCCCGGCTGCCCCGGTTCCCCTCCGTGAGGCACTGGGCCGGACACTGGCTGCCGACATCACGGCGCTGCAGGACATGCCCCATTACGCGTCCTCGGCCATGGACGGATGGGCCGTCAACGGCACCGGTCCCTGGATCCTTGCCGAACCCGGGCTTCGGCTGGCCCCGCACCAGGCCAGCGTCATCGTGACCGGCGGACTCCTTCCGCCCGGAGCCAAGGCTGTGCTGCGCAGTGAAAGCGGCGTCATATCCACGGATGACGAGGGTCTGCCCGTGCTGGCGGCGGGCGGAACCGCCCGTCCCGGGGAACCCCGGAACGGGCAGCACATCCGCAAGGCAGGGGAGGAAGCCACAGCCGACGAGGTGCTGGTCAAAGCCGGCATCCTGCTGAATCCCGCCCATCTGGCACTTGCCGCCCTCGCCGGCTACGACGACGTGCCGGTCTTGGGAAAACCCGTGGTGAAGCTGCTGCTGACGGGCTCCGAGGTGGTGGATCACGGCATCCCTGAACCGGGAAAGGTGCGCGACACCTTTGGCCCGCAACTGGCTTCAGTGGTGGGGATGCTGGGCGGCATCTGCGCCGCGCAGGTAAGAATTGGCGACAGTTACAGCGAATGGCTGGAGGCACTGGAGGACGAGGGCCCAGGTGCCGAGCCGGACGGCCTCCCCGGCGAGGCATCAGGGGCAGGCCTTCCCCCCGACGTCGTCATCACCACCGGAGGCACCGGGAAATCCGGAACCGACCACTTCAGGCGGGCGGTGGCTGAACTCGGCGGCCGGCTCGTGATCGACGGGGTGGCCATGCGTCCGGGCCACCCCGCTGTCCTGGCCGAGCTTCCGGACGGGCGCTTCGTGCTGGGGCTGCCCGGAAACCCGCTCGCTGCCATGATGGCGCTGTCTACGGTAGGGGCGCCGCTTCTCGCGGCCCTGGGCCACGGAGCCATTCCGCCTGTGCAGGAAGTGCCGTGTGGAGCGATGATCGATCCCGACCCCGGCCGGACCCGGCTCATGCCGTTCCGGCTCCTTTACGGCATGGCCTCGCCTGCGCCGCACACCGGCCCTGGCATGATGCGGGGCCTGGCCTCAGCGGACGGCGTCATGGTGGTTCCGCCCCACGGCGTGCAGTTGGGCGAGGCCGTCCCTGCGTTCGCGCTGCCATGGGGCCCAGCCATCCCTCAGCCCACGTCGGCCGGTTCCAAGCCTAAAACCCCGCCGCGCAAGACCGGAAACCGGTCCTCGGCCAAGCCGCCGGCGAATAGCGGCCCCGTGGACTGGAGCGCGCTCCTGGACTGAATTCCAAGCAGAACGGACGGCGTTGGTATCCCTGACCTTGACTTGCAATGATGGAGGCATGAACAGGCTGGCATACGGGGTGACCCGATGGGACGCGTGACGCAACGGCGCAAGATCCACCGGTACGTCCTGGACGGCTCGCCGGCTTCCCTCGAATTTCCGGTGCGGCACCGTGAGGATGTCCTGGCAGTGGAGGAACCGCTGGAGATCCGGCTCGGCAGTCTTTCCTTCTCCGTGACGATGCGGACGCCGGGGGACGACTTCGACCTCGTGGCAGGGTTCCTGGTGTCCGAGGGCGTCATCTGGAGCCCTGAGCAGCTGATCTCGCTGAGGTTCTGTGCCGGCGAGGATGAAAACGGCGTCCAGACCTTCAACGTGGTGGAAGCCCAGCTCCGGCCGGATGTGGTGTTGCCGGACACTGGACGCCATGTGTACACGTCCAGTTCCTGCGGGATCTGCGGGACCGACTCAATCGAGTCGGTCCGGAAGTCCTCGCACTTCAGCGCCGCTGAGGACCAGCTGACGGTCCCGGTAGGAACCCTCGCCTCCCTTCCGGACCTGCTGAGGGAAGCGCAGACGGTATTTGACGCCACCGGCGGAGTCCACGCGGCAGGTCTTTTCAGTGTCGACGACGACGGCGGTGCCAGGCTGCTGTGCCTGCGCGAGGACGTGGGCCGGCACAACGCAGTGGACAAGGTCGTCGGATGGGGGTTGCGCGAGCGTCGCCTGCCACTGTCCGGAACGGTGCTCCAGGTATCCGGCCGTGCGTCCTTTGAGCTCGTGCAAAAAGCTGCCCTGGCGGGCATTCCGGTACTGGCCGCGGTCAGCGCCCCCTCCAGCCTTGCCGTCGAGCTCGCGGAGTCCAGCGGGGTGACCCTAGCCGGTTTCAGCCGGGGGAGCAGCCTTAACGTCTATGCCGGTGCCGAGCGGATTTCCCTGCCTGCGCCGCTGCCGCGGTAGTGGGTGCGGACCCTTGGTTATTTCCCTCTGACGCAGTAGATTTTATCCATCGAATGGACACGATCCGCTCTTTCACGGCAGCGAACCTGCCCGGACATCAGCTGCGTGACGCCCAGGCCCGCGAGGAAGCCGGCACAGGACGCACCGGCTTAAAGCATTAAAGAGGAATACATTGCACGACGACCGCCGGATCACGGAAGTCCGCCTCGACCGCTTCCTGCGGGAGCGGATCACCCCCGCGATCTACTCGCGAAGTGTACCCCTGGCACTCAGCAGTTGGGACGTTCCGGATGAACCCGTCCCTGTGACGCAGGCCCTGCGCCAGGACTTCGTGCCACAGGAACACGGTGCCGCCTGGGGCCGCCCCTGGGGCACCAAATGGCTGCGGCTCCAAGGCGAGGTTCCCGACTCCTGGGGCACGGCACCAGAGACCGAGGTGGAGATGGTGGTGGACCTGGGGTTCACTACCGAGATCCCCGGATTCCAGTGCGAAGGAACCGCCTGGCGTCCTGACGGCAGCATCATTAAGGCAATTTCTCCACGCAACCAGTACATTCCGCTCAAGCTCCTGGGCAGCGGGATGGCTGTGGACTTCTACGTGGAGGCAGCTGCCAACCCGGACGTGGCCCAGGGCTGGAGCTTCGCGGCCACGCCCTACGGGGACAAGGCCACCGCCGGGACGCGGCCACAGTACCGCCTGGGCAGCATTGCCATAGCCGAGCTGAACCGGCCCGTATGGGAGCTGCAACAGGACATCTGGACGCTCAGGGGCCTTATGCACGAACTGCCCATGGAGCTGCCCCGGCGGCACGAGATCCTCCGCGCGCTCGAGCGCATGCTGGACATCATGGATCCGGACGACGTCGCCGGAACCGCATCGGCAGGCCGGGCCGCACTCGCCGAAGTGCTGGCGAGGCCCGCCTACGCCTCCGCCCACCAGTTGCTCGCAACGGGCCATGCCCACATCGACTCCGCCTGGCTGTGGCCGGTCAGGGAGACCATCAGGAAATGTGCCCGGACGTTTTCGAACGTGGTTGCCCTCATGGATGATGATCCCGACTTCGTGTTCTCCTGCTCCTCAGCACAGCAACTGGCGTGGATCAAGGAGTTCTATCCAGAGCTGTTCGGTCGGATCCGGGAGAAGGTGAAGTCCGGCCAGTTCGTTCCCGTGGGCGGCATGTGGGTGGAATCCGACACCAACATGCCCGGCGGTGAGGCCATGGCCCGGCAGTTCCTCGAAGGAAAGAGCTTTTTCCTGGACGAGTTCGGCATCGAATGTCAGGAGGCCTGGCTTCCTGACTCCTTCGGCTACTCCGCGGCCCTGCCGCAGATCGTCAAGGCCGCCGGCAGCCAGTGGTTCCTGACGCAGAAGATCTCCTGGAACCAGATCAACCGGATGCCGCACCACACGTTTAACTGGGAGGGGATCGACGGCACCAGGCTGTTCACGCATTTCCCGCCCGTGGACACGTACAACTCGGAGCTCAGCGGCCGGGACCTCGCCCACGCCGAACGCAACTACCGGGACCATGGCCACGGCACCATCTCGCTGGTTCCCTTCGGCTACGGCGACGGCGGAGGCGGACCCACCCGGGAAATGCTTGCCGCCGCCCACCGCACCGAGGACCTGGAGGGCTCGCCCAAGGTCCGGATCGGAACGGCGCGGAGCTTCTTCGAGCAGGCCCAGGCCGAGTACACGGCGCTGCCGGTCTGGGTGGGCGAGATGTACCTGGAACTCCACCGCGGCACCTACACCAGCCAGGCCCGTACCAAACAGGGCAACCGGCGCAGCGAGCACCTGCTCCGCGAAGCGGAATTGTGGTGCGCCACTGCCGCGGTCCGCACCGGTGGCTCCTTTGCGTATCCTGCGGCTGAGCTGAAGCGGCTGTGGCGGCTGGTGCTCCTTCAGCAGTTCCACGACATCCTGCCCGGCAGCTCCATCGCCTGGGTGCACCAGGACGCCGAACGGAATTACGCCGCCGTGGCCAGGGGACTCGAGGCGGTCATCGCCAAGGCTGCGGCAGCTGCGCTGGGGGAGGGCAGCGAGGAGTTCCTACTCAACGCGAGCCCCCATGAGCGCAACGGGGTGCCGGCGCTCGCGGCCGCGCTGCCGGTTCAGCTGGGCACGCCCGTTCGGACTGCCGCCCGGGACGGCGGCTTCGTGCTGGACAACGGGATCATCAGTGCCGTGCTGGACGCCAACGGCCTGCTGACTTCGCTGCGGGACCACGCCAGCGGCAGGGAAGCCATCGCCCCGGGCCAGTTCGGCAACCACCTGGAGCTGCACCGCGACACCCCCAACGAATGGGACGCCTGGGACATCGACGAGTTCTACCGGCGGAATGTCACGTCACTGACCGACGCGGCCTCGGTGACGCTGGAGCAGCAAGGCGGGGACGCCGTCGTCGTCATTGAGCGCCTCACCGGAGCCTCGCGCATCACGCAGCGCATCACCCTGTCGCCCGGCGCCGGCGCGCTGGGCATTTCCACCGACGTGGACTGGCAGGAACGCGAGAAGCTGCTCAAGCTGGGCTTTCCCCTGGACCTCCGCGCGGACCGTTCAGCCGCCGAGACCCAGTTCGGGCACGTTTTCCGGCCCACCCACGTGAACACGTCCTGGGAGGCGGCGAAGTTCGAGATCTGCGCCCAGCGCTGGATCCACGTCGCCGAGCCCGGCTATGGCGTGGCCATCGCCAATGCCTCCACGTATGGGCACGATGTGGCCAGGAGCATCAGGGACGACGACGACGGCGGCACCACCACCACCGTCCGGCTCTCGCTGCTGCGCGCGGCCAAGTTCCCGGACCCCAATGCCGACCGGGGCCGGCATGTGCTGGACGTCTGGATCCGGCCCGGCGCAGGTATCGCCGAGGCCGTCGAGGAAGGATACCGCGCCAACCTAGCCCCTCGGAGAATGACGGGCGGCCATGCCGTTGAGCCACTGGTCACCGTGGACAACAGGGCACTGGTCGTTGAAGCGGTGAAGCTGGCGGAGGACGGCTCGGGAGATGTCATCGTTCGCCTTTACGAGTCGCTGGGTGAACGCTCCGCCGGACGGCTCACCGCCAACTTTCCGGCCAAAAGCGTCCGCGCCGTGGATCTGCTCGAGCGGGAAGTCGACGCACCAGGGGTGGTGGCCGGCAGGGAATCCGCGGAACTCACGCTGCGTCCGTTCCAGCTGGTCACGCTCAGGTTCGCCCGTTGACCCGGTAGCGGGGCGGCGCCGGCGGCGGTCACAAACGGGTCAGAATTCGTGGAGCAGGCGCCGCACGAACTGCCGGGTGCGGTCCTGGCGCGGCGCCCGCAGCACCTCTGCCGCCGGGCCCCGCTCCACCACCACTCCGCCGTCCATGAAGATGACTTCGTCGGCCACCTGACGGGCGAAGGCCAGCTCGTGCGTGACGATCACCATGGTCCAGCCCTCCTCGGCCAACTCCTGGATGACGCCCAAGACTTCGCCCACCAGTTCCGGGTCCAGGGCCGAGGTGGGTTCGTCGAACAGCAGAAGCTGGGGCTTCAGGGCCAGGGCACGCACAATGCCCACGCGCTGCTGCTGCCCGCCGGACAGCTCGAACGGGTAGGCATCACGCTTGTCAGCCAGCCCTACGCGGGCCAGCAGTTTCTCCGCCTCGGCGACGGCTTCCGCCCTCTTCCGCTTCTGCACCTGGACGGGGCCCTCAATGACATTCTGCAGCACCGTCATGTGCGGAAAGAGGTTGTAGTGCTGGAAGACCATGGCGCTGCGGTCGCGGAGGTCCGAGATGTCCTTCTTGGCAACCTTGGCGGAGAAGTCGAGCGCGAGGTCCGTGCCGGTGGCGGTGTCCGCGAAGGTGACGGTGCCGGCGTCGGGCGTTTCCAGTCCGTTCAGCGAACGGAGCACAGTGGTTTTGCCGGAACCCGAGGGCCCGATGAGGGCCACCACGTTGCCGCGGCGGACATCGAGGTCGATGTCCCGGAGCACCACGTTGCTGCCGAAGGCCTTGGCCAGGTTGCGGACCGACAGCACCGGTTTTGGCTGGGGCGCGCCTGCGCGGGCGGGCTGGCTAGTGGGCGACATAGCGGTCCAATCTCTTTTCGAGGGCGGACTGGCCGGTGGACAGCGCCAGGCAGATGACCCAGTAGACCAGTGCGGCCTCAAGGTACAGCGCCATGAACTCCTGGCTGAACGCAGCGATCTGCTGGGCATTCCGGAAGAGCTCAGTGACGAGGATCAGCGAGGCCAGCGAGGTGTCCTTGACCAGGGAGATGAAAGTGTTGGACAGCGGCGGCACGGACACCCTGGCTGCCTGGGGCAGGATGATGCGGCGCAATGCCTGCGCCCGTGACATGCCGATGGTGTGCCCGGCTTCCCACTGCCCCTTGGGGACCGAGAGGATGGCCGCCCGGATCACCTCGGCCGCATAGCCGCCCACGTTGAGTGAAAAGGCGATGATGGCGCTGGGCCAGGGATCGAGCTTTACGCCGAGGCTGGGCAGGCCGTAGAAGATCACGAAAAGCTGGACCAGCAGCGGCGTCCCGCGGATCACCGAGACATAGAACCTCGCCGCCCCTGACGCCACCGGGTTCCGGCTGAGCCGCATGAGCGCTACAAGCAGAGCAAGGGCCAGGCCGAAGGCAAAGGAGGCCAGGGTCAGCGGGATGGTCCCGGTGATGGCCCCGGTGACAATCGGGCCGAAGGAGCTCCAGACAAGGTCCCAGTTAAACGGCATCTACTTGGTGACGTCGGCGCCGAAGTACTTCTCCGAGATCTTGGTCAGTGTGCCGTCGGCCCGGAGATCGGCAATTGCCTTGTCCACGGCGGCGGTGAGTTCGGTGGATCCCTTGCGGAACGCGAAGGCGCTCTCCGACTTTTCCTTGGTTTCGGCGGCGATCTTCAGTCCGGCGTCCGGGTTGGTCTTGGCGTAGTCAAGGTAGGTGAGTTTGTCGTTGACGATCGCGTCCACCCGGCCCTGGCGGACCAGCGTCACGCCCTGGGCCCAGCCCTCCACGGACTGGACGTTGGCGCCGGCATCGACGGCCAGCTTGTAGAAGTTGCTGGTCAGCGACTGTGCGGTGGTCTTGCCCTTAAGGCTGTCGAAACCCGTGATGCTGTTGTTGTCCGCCTTGGTCACGATCACACCCGTGGAGACTGTGTACGGTGTGGAGAAGTCATACTTTGCCTTGCGCTCGGCATTGATGGAGATCTCGTTCGCGATGGTGTCGAAGCGCTTGGCATCAAGGCCGGCGAAGATGCCATCGAACTGGGTCTCCTCGAACTTTGCCTTCACACCCAGTTTCCCGGCGACCGCCTTGGCGATTTCGACGTCGAACCCGGTGAGCTCGCCTGCGCCCTCGGCGTGGAAGCTGAAGGGCTTGTAGGTGCCCTCGGTGGCAATGACGATCTCACCCTTGGACTTCACGTCACTCAGCGACGAATCCGAACTGCTGCTTGCTGCCGGCGCCTGTGAGCCGCCGCAGCCGGACAGCGCGAGCGCGAGAGTTGCGAGCGTGGCTGCGATTGCACTGCGGCGGGTGTGGAGGCGGTTCATGGCGGTTCCTTCTTCTTGCTGGCTGCGTAGGGCTTTGTCACGGCGGCCGGAGCCGGTCACACGCGACACTACCCCCCACAACGCACTTGGAAAGTTGTTTTATTTCGCCATCTTACGGGGGACAGCTACAGCCCTTAAACAGGCTGAGTGGGGGCGGTCCCCAACGTCCCGCCACCACTCATCCCCCCAATGTGCGCTCCGGCAGGCGCCACGGCCCCGTCTTCACGGAAGGCTAGGCAGCAACTGCTTTCACACATTCATGATTCTCTCACGGTCTAATGATTTTGTGAATCCCGCCGCCCTACCTTTCAGTAGATGACGTCCCCGGCGCACGGAAACCTGTGGCCCGGACCCGGGCCAGCCAGACCATTCCAAGCCCCAGCACATAGAACACGACGGCGCCGTTGTTGACCACGAGCCGCGGCAAGGTGAAGGCCGGCCCCGTGAACTCCAGCACGAGTCCTGCCGTTGTGGCCACGGCGCCTGCCGCCATCAGGGACGCCCCCGTGCGGACGAGGGAGGGCAGCCTGCTGTTGGCGGCCCGGAGCAGGCAAGGCAGAAGTGCCAGCGATACGTAGACCGGGTAACCACGTGCGACGGCCCAGTAGAAAGGCAGCAGGGCAGCGTTGCGGGCACTTGTCCCGCCGACCTCCGCAAGGCCCAGGGATGACCCGGAAGAGTCCATGGCCAGGAAGATCGTGACCAGGGCCGCGGAAAACAATCCCAGCATGGCGAGCCCGAATCGCCCGGAGATGAGGCGGTATGCGTCGGCGGCGCCAAATGCCCTGCTCACGCGGAGCGCCACCAGGAAAAGCGTGGCAAAAACGATAAGCCGCAGCAGGACGTTGGCAATGTTAATGCCGCCAACAGCGCGATCGATGGCCAGGTAGAACGGTCCCATGCTGAGTGCGGCGGCAGCCGTGGCCAAAAGGAAGATGACGAAGAGCGAGCGGTTCCGGCCCTGCAGGGTGCTCGGAATTCGGACCAGGGTGGCAACGGCGCAAACGATCAGGGTGGTCCATTGCAGGATCTCTGTCATCCGCGATTCCCCCAGATCTTTCGGTTTGTTTCCTGGTCTTGATTCTCGCGTCGTGGGATTGCCGGGCGCTCGACGGTGGTCCGGCATGCCCCGTCAGTCAGGGGCGGACAGCGCGCCGGTGACCTTCCTGCCCGCCCGGAGCTTGGCCAGCCAGATCAGCGTCAGCCCGACCACAAAGCACAGGATGGCGGTGTAGTTGATAACGAACGTGAGGTACCCCAATGCGGCTGGAATCACCGGGAAGAAGAGGCTGAGGATGGTGGCTATCCCCCCGATGGCAAGCAGCAGGGCACTGATGCGAAGCAGAGCGGGAAGGGTGCCGCGCACTGCCCGCAGCAGGCCGGGCAGGATGGCTAGGGAAACATAGGCCGGATAGGCGCGGCCGGCAGCGCCGTAGTACTCGACCAGCGCCCTGTTCCGCTCATCCTTGGCATATACGCCCACAAGGCCCACTGACGAACCCTCGCTGTCCATCAGGGCGAAGAAGACCAGCATTGCTGCGGAGATCAGTCCCAGGACCAAGGTGCCGCGGCGGCCGCGGATGAGCCGGAGGCCGGGCTGGTCGCCGAAACCCTTAGCGATGCGCATGCCCAGGACGTAGACGGCCGCGAAGATGATGAAGCGCAGGAGCAGGTTGGCCACGTTAGTGTTTCCGAGCAGGCTGTCAATGGCCATGTAGGGGCCCTTGATGCTGAGCAGGATGGCAACGGTCATCAGCGCCAGAATGTAGAACAGCGATCTGTTCTTCTTGCGGACCAGATTGGGGATCCGGGACAGCGCCGCAGCGCCGCATGCGATCAGGGTGGTCCACTGCAGGATCTCGATCATCCGAGGTTCTCCCAGATCTTTTCGGTTTGTTCTTGGTCTTGTTCCTGGCGCCGCAGTGTCTTCCCGACCGCCTGCAGCCGGTCTCCAGCCAGGACTGCCAGTTCGCCGTCGGACAGCCTGTCCAGCGCCGCTTGCCGGGCCCCTGGCTCCCACCCGGCTTCCGCTTCGGTGATCAGGCCGGTGGCCACCAGCCCTCCCGTCAGTCCGACGCCGGCAGCCCGGGAGGTGGCTATGGCCACCTCGGGTGCCAGCCGGTTTGCGGTGAGCTGGGCCGAATAGTTCTGCGGTGCGATGCCCGTGGCGGCGGAGACGCGGTGGCGGAGTTCGCCGTCGTCAATCGCGTCCACCCAGTTCTTCACGGAGGTGACGTGCGGCGCCGGGCCGAGTTCCGGCCGCTTGGCCTGCTGCGCGCCCGATCCGGGGTCGGCGCCGGATCCGGCTTCCGGTGCGGATCGTGCAATGACCGCCCGCAGCAGATCAACGGTGGCAATCTGGCTGACCAGCTCCTGCGGGGTAGGAGGGACCTGGGGTTCGGCAAGATCGCGGTAGGTCTCAAAATAGGCCAGCGCGGCGACCGGATTGACGTTGAAGGCCCGGCTGATGCTGACCACCGTCGCTTCGGCCACTTTGCCCCGGACGAGCTGCTGGGCCAGGGTGGTGCGCTTGACCTGCGACAGCCTGGAGACATCGGCCATGCTGGTGTCAGGTGCGATGCCGTGTAGCCAGCGCTGGAACGCTTTGGCGGGGAGTGGCATGGAACGCTCTCTGCTGAACGAATGATTGGCACGATAGTAGCTGCCGCCACTCTCGATTTTACGCAGCCCACAGCTTCAACTATGCTAGTTTCTCGAACCCGCTGGTCCGTACACCCCCCAAGTCCGGACCAGCGGGTTCTTTCATGCCCGCCGGAATTTCTCTGGCCGAAACGGGCAGCGGTGAGAGGATGGACTAATGACTGCAACCCTTGTTGCCAAAGACCTTGCGGGCGGTCATGATCACCGCACTCTCTTCTCAAAGCTTTCCCTGACGGTGGCCCCGGGGGACGTTGTTGGCGTGGTCGGTGCCAACGGAGCCGGCAAATCCACGCTGCTCCGCCTCCTTGCCGGCGTGGATTTGCCGCAGGAAGGAAGCGTGAGCCTCGCCCCGGCAGACGCCTTCGTGGGATGGCTCCCGCAGGAACACGAGCGGATGGCCGGTGAAACCGTGGCTGCCTACATCGCCCGCCGCACCGGCTGCGCCCAGGCCACCGCCGAGATGGAAGCCACCGCAGAGGCTCTCGGCGGAGGAGCGCCCGGCGCCGACGATGCGTATTCCCTGGCCTTCGACCGCTGGATGGCTTCCGGCGCCGCTGACCTTGACGAGCGCATTCCGCCCGTCCTCGCCGATCTCGGACTGGACATTGGGCCGGACGCCGAAATGACCGGCCTGTCGGGAGGCCAGGCAGCGCGGGTTGCGCTCGCCGCCCTGCTGCTGAGCCGCTTCGACATCGTACTGCTGGACGAGCCAACGAACGACCTTGACCTCGACGGACTCGCCAAGCTGGAATCGTTCGTCCAGGGGCTCCGCGGCGGCGCGGTGCTCGTGTCGCACGACCGCGAATTCCTGGCCCGCTGCGTGACCACCATCGTGGAGTTGGACCTCGCCCAGAATTCCGTGGCGGTGTACGACGGCGGTTACGAGGCGTTCCTCGAGGAGCGCGCCGTCGCCCGCCGGCACGCCCGCGAACGCTATGAGGAATTTGCCTCCACCAAGGCGGACCTGGTGTCCCGGGCGCGGACCCAGCGCGAGTGGAGCTCACAGGGCGTCCGGAACGCGATGAAGAAAAGCCCGGACAATGACAAGATCCGCCGCGCTGCGAGCACAGAGTCATCGGAAAAGCAGGCGCAGAAGGTCCGGCAAATGGAATCGCGCATCGCCCGGCTGGATGCGGTGGAGGAGCCGCGGAAGGAATGGCAGCTCCAGTTCAGCATCGGCCAGGCGCCGCGCTCCAGTTCCGTGGTGGCCACACTCCGCGACGCGGTGGTCCGGCAGGGAAGTTTCACACTGGGCCCCGTGAACCTGCAGCTCAACGCCGGCGAACGGATCGGCATCACCGGGCCAAACGGCGCGGGCAAGTCCACGCTGCTTCGCCTGCTGCTGGGAATCCAGGAGCCTCATTCCGGTGACGCTTCCAGGGGCGCTTCGGTGGCCGTCGGCGAAATCGACCAGGCCCGCGGCCTGCTGGCCGGCCACCTGAACCTCGGGACCGCCGTCGAAGCCGTGCTGACCGATCAGACTCCGGCAGAGGTCCGCACGCTGCTGGCCAAATTCGGACTCAAGGCGGACCACACGTCCCGCACTGTGGATTCACTGTCGCCCGGGGAACGCACCCGCGCCGCCCTGGCTCTCCTGCAGGCCCGCGGCGTAAACCTGCTGGTCCTGGACGAACCCACCAACCACCTGGATTTGCCCGCGATCGAACAGTTGGAGGAGGCGCTGGAAAGCTACGACGGTGCCCTGCTCCTGGTCACCCACGACCGCCGCCTGCTCGAAAACGTCCGGCTCGATGCGCGCTGGAATGTGGACAACGGCGTGGTCACTGAAGTTATGACAGGCAAGATGGAGCACAAACTATGAGCATGGACGGCGTGGCCTGGCGCTCGCTTTACAACATCACCCGCGCCAAGAGCGGTTCCAAGCCGTTCTCCAAGGAGACGCTGAAGCGCGTTCTTGGTTTCGCGCGGCCACACCGCGGCAAACTGATTGCCTTCGTGGCCGTGTCCATCGTCATGGCTTTCCTGGCGGTGGCAACGCCGGTCCTCGCCGGCCAGGTCGTCAACGCCATCGTCGCGTCCGCGGGCACGGATGAGGTGATCCGTCTGGCCGGGCTGATCGCCGGGGTTGCCGTTGCTGAAGCCGCGCTGGGAATGGTGAGCCGCTGGCTGTCTTCGACCATCGGGGAAGGTGTCATCGTTGACCTCCGCACCCGGGTGTTCGACCATGTGCAGAAAATGCCCATTGCCTTCTTCACGCGGACCCGCACCGGCGCCCTCGTCAGCAGGCTGAATAACGACGTCATCGGGGCGCAGTCCGCGTTTGCCGGAACGCTGTCCGGGGTGGTCAGCAACGTGGTGGCCCTCATTCTGACCCTCATCGTCATGCTCAACACTTCCTGGCTGGTCACCGTGCTGGCCATGGTCCTGCTGCCCATCTTCCTGATTCCGGCCCGCCGGATGGGCTCCAAGCTGGCCGATCTCCGCCGCGAAGCGGCGGAACACAATGCCGCCATGGGCACCCAGATGACGGAACGATTTTCTGCCCCCGGCGCCACGCTCGTGAAGCTCTTCGGCCGCCCGGCGGACGAATCCCGTGAGTTCGCGCTCCGTGCGGGCCGGGTCCGGGACATCGGTGTGCGGACCGCGATGCTGCAGTTCACCTTCGTTACGGCCCTGACGCTGGTTTCGGCGCTTGCGCTGGCCCTCGTCTACGGCCTCGGCGGCTGGCTCGCGATTGAACGCCAGCTCGCACCCGGCGACGTCGTTGTGCTGGCCCTGCTGCTCACCCGCCTTTATGCGCCGCTCACCGCGCTGTCCAACGCCCGCGTGGAAATCATGAGCGCCCTGGTCAGCTTCGAGCGCGTGTTCGAAATCCTGGACCTGAAGCCGCTCATCCAGGAAAAGCCCGACGCCGTTGCCGTCCCCCCTGGGCCTGTGGCCGTGGAGTTCGACGACGTCCGGTTCGCCTACCCGTCCGCGGACAAGGTCTCCCTTGCCTCGCTCGAGGAAGTCTCCACACTGGATACCCGCGGCGGCGAGGAAGTGCTGCACGGCATCAGTTTCCGCGTGGAACCCGGCCAGACCGTGGCGCTCGTGGGCTCGTCAGGGGCCGGAAAATCCACCGTCGCACAGCTGCTCTCACGGCTGTACGACGTCGACTCCGGCGCCGTGCGGCTCGGCGGCCGTGGTTCCGGAACCGGGCTGGACGTCCGCGACCTCACATTCGACTCCATGCGGGACACCCTTGGCATGGTCACCCAGGACGGGCACCTGTTCCACGAATCCGTCGCGTCCAACCTGCGGCTGGCCCGGCCCGACGCCACCGAGGAGGACATGTGGGACGTGCTGCGACAGGCACGGCTCGAATACATGATCCGCTCGCTGCCGGACGGGCTGGACACCGTGGTGGGGGAGCGCGGCTACCGCCTCTCCGGCGGCGAACGCCAGCGCCTCACCATCGCCCGGCTGCTGATCGCGCAGCCGCGGGTGGTCATTCTCGACGAAGCGACGGCGGCACTGGACTCCACCAACGAAGCCGCCGTGCAGGCGGCGCTCGGCGCGGCACTCGAGGGGCGTACCGCCGTCGTGATTGCCCACCGGCTTTCCACGATCCGTGCTGCGGACGTGATCCTGGTGGTGGAGGACGGCTCGATTGTGGAGCGCGGAACGCATACGGAACTGCTCGCCGCCGACGGCCGCTATGCAGAGCTGTACCGGACGCAGTTCGCCGAGGCCACCGCAGTGGCCGAGGAAGCGGTCCCAGAGCTCTGACCGTCATCGACGGGCGAGATCTCGGCGCTTAGGCACCGTCAAAGTGCCGAGATCTCACTACTCGATGACGGTGTCAGTGGACGCCGGGCCAGCGCCGGGAGGACGTGGTCCGTGAGCAGCGGCGCGAGGTCGGCGGGCAGCTCGGCTGCCAGGTCCAGCCAGCGGATTTCGGCGATCTCGGCCGAGGGGTGGGCAACCCAGGTCCCGGGGGCCGTGAATACGGTGGCCTCGATTTCCGTTGCAGCCTCGTTGGCGGCGTCGGCCAGCCAAACACCCATGGGCTTCAGCTCGCGCGGGTCAATGACGATCCCCACTTCTTCCGCGAGCTCCCGGGCGGCGGCCTGCACGGCGGTCTCGCCGGGCTCGGGCTTGCCACCGGGATGCATGTACTTGTCCGTGCCGCGCTTGCGGACGGTGAGGAGCCGGCCGGCGGCGTCATAGACACACACGGCGGAGACAATGATGCGCGGATTCACGCCCTCGAGCCTAGCTCCCCGGCGCCGTGCGTTGCGGTGATCCGCCGGAGCACGGATTCCAGCAGCAGGTCCTTGCGGGGGCCCGTGACGTCCCAGACATAGCCGAATTCATCCGGACCGCGCTGCGAGTACGTGACGCGGTAGGTGTCTGGATCGCACCAGTGCTGGTCCTGGCCCGCGTCCGTGGAGAAGCTCATCCGGTGGAACGGCCGGCCGTCGGGGAACGTCATGTCCAGGGCGTCGGGCGACTCCGTGGGCCTGAGGAGGTACTCCCTCGTGGCAGGGCCGGCGAAGATCCCCCCGCCCGAAGCAGGCCAGCGCACGGTGCCCTCTTCATGGAAACGCAGCCCGCCGCCGTCGGCCGTCTCAGAAAAAACCACGACGCCGGTAAAGGTGCCGCGGGTCCCGGCGGCGCGATCAAAAAGCGTCCGCTCCACGGACCAGCGTCCCTCACGGCCGGAGTCCGGAAGCGGAGGACCCAGCAGGTAGGCGCGGAGCCCGGATGTGTGCTGCGCTTTCAAGTGCCCTCGATTGGAATCGAACCAACGACACCGGCTTTAGGAGAGCCGTGCTCTATCCACTGAGCTACGAGGGCGGGCGTCCGTCGCAACCGGCACGGGGCCGGCCCGTTCGGACACGCTTACAAGCATACAAGGTGACGGCGCGTACTACGCTCTTGGCATGGCCGCCGCAGCTCACGCCCCGTCCGTCCGGGAAACCTTCCTGCCCGATACCGCCTCGACCAGGCACTACATCGGGGCCTGGGCGGTGCTCAGCGTCGTGCAGTATTTCGTCGCGGAGACCGCAGTGATCGGGGCCTGGGCCGGGCCTGAACCGTACAGCCGGCGGACGGGGCTCATCAGTGACCTGGGGGCTGTCCATTGCGGCATTTACGAGGACCGGAGCATCTGCTCGCCGCTGCACTTCCTCATGAACGCCTCGTTCGTGGTCCAGGGCCTGGGCATGCTGCTGGGCGCGCTCCTGCTGGGTTCGGCACTGCTGCGGATCGCTGCCCGGCCCGGAGTCCGCGTGGCGGCCAGCCACACCGGCGAGACGCCGTGGTTCGCGGCGGTGGGTGCCCGCGTCCTGACCGGAACGGCCGGCACCGGAACAGTCATTGTGGGTCTTGTGCCCGAGGACCTGGGCTCCGGCTGGCACGTCGCCGGGGCGGTGATGTACTTCAGCGCCGGAGCCCTCGCGCTGCTGCTGCTGGGCGGTCTGTGGCTGCGTCAGACCCCGCTGGGGTGGTTCATTCTCGCCTCGGGCGGCGTCTCCGCGGCGGCCGTGGTCACGTCGGGCGTCACCGGCCTTCATGTCCCCGAGCCGGGCACACTGGAGCGGCTGATGGGCTATCCCATCACCATTGGCCTGGCTGCAGCCGGGCTGGTCATTGCCCAGCGCGTCCGGCAGGAGCGGTCGGTGCGCAGGGCCCTGCGGGCCCGTGCCGTCCAAGGGACTGGGCCCACCTAGGTGGTCTTGGCGGCTTCCTTGGCAGCCCGGCGCCCGAGGAAGACGGCGGCGCCGCCGGCGGCCAGGCTCACCACCAGCAGCACCCAGCCGGCAACGGTGAGAAATGACGCCAAGGCGACCTGCCCGGCGTCGAGGGTGGGAGCGGACACCATCGCGTCAATGGCCACGTTGGCCCATAGCCTGGCCACCACGAAGAGCAGCGGGAGGGACCACAGTGCCCAACGGAGTGCCTTCTTCGCCACATTCGTGCCGATCAGGAGGAGCCAGGTGAAGCCGAAGATCAGCGGGAACAAGGTGCCCGCGGTCTTGTGGATGTAGTTGAGCTGCCCGCGGGCATCGCCGTCCAGCGCCCTGCGCAGCTGCTCCGCGAAGCCCGGATCAAAGCCGCCGATGAGCGAATCGGGCATCGGCAGGCCGCCCGAAAGCTGGGTGAGCTGGTTCAGCGTGAGCAGGTGAACGTACCAGAACAGGAACAGGCTGGCCACGAGGCCGGCGATGAGGATCACGTTGCTGTTGTTCTGCGCCTTCTCCGGCGTGCGGGCCGTGGTGGGGTTGATCACCGGCGGCAGGTGGTGCTGGGGGACTGCGGCCTTTGCGCCGTGCTTCTTGATCCGCTGTGCAGGTGTCTTGGCCATGCGTCCATTATCGCCCGCGATTCACGACCGCTGCCCGCGTCCGCTCCGGCCGGCTGCGCCACCGCCACGTCCCCGGGCCGCCTGTTATGTGCCGCCTGGTCGGGGCCGCCTGTTCAGTGCCGGTGGCCGCCGATAGGCTGGGGACCGTGACAGAACTTGGAAGACACAAGCTGGGTAAACACAGTGCGGCCAACCTGAGCCCCGACCTTGACGATTTTGAGCTGGCATCCGGCCTGGTCCGCGAAGCGGGAATGCTGGCGCTGATGATGCGGCAGGGCGGCCTTGACGCCCAGCGCAAGACCTCGGTTTCCGACGTCGTCACCGCGGCAGACCATGCCGCCGAAGCCTACGTGCTGGAACAGCTGCAGCGCTGCCGGCCCAACGACGGCGTGCTCGGCGAGGAAGGAGCGGCCGTCCGTGGAAGCAGCGGCCGTACCTGGGTCATTGATCCCGTGGACGGCACCTACAACTTCCTGAACGGATCCACGTACTGGTGCTCGGCGATTGCCCTGAAAGATGAATCCGATGTGCTGCTCGGTGCCATCTTCCAGCCGGAGGAGGACAAACTGTGGCTGGGCGGCACGGGCCGCGCGGCCACGCTTAACGGCGCCCCCCTCACCACGTTCCAGCCGGCCGGCGCGGACCGCAGCGCGGCCCCGCTCGCCGACATCGGCGCCGCCACGTACATCCACCCCCGCTGGCTGGCGGACCCCATGTGCGCCATGCCCTGGCATGCTGCCGCCACTTCCGCGGCGACGCTGCGCATGCTCGGGTCCGGCTCCTGCGACCTCGGGCGCGTGGCCGACGGAGAGCTCGGCTGCTGGTTCCAGCACAGCTGCCCGGAGTGGGACTGGCTTCCGGGGAAAGCAATTGTGCTCGCCGCCGGCGGCGCCGCCGGAAGCGTCTCCGTGAACGGCCTTGAGTGGTTCATGGCAGGGGGCGCGACGGCGGTACACCAGTTGCGTGCGGCTCTTGAGTCAGGCTCTGTGGACTAGCTATTGCGGCGCGGCCCCGCTTCTCGGGGACCGGCTTCTCGGGGACAAGCGTTGCGACGCCGGATCCGGCGTCATCCACAGGCCGGAAATCAGTGTCAGCCCCACCGCCTAGACTTGTAGTCACCATGGATATGTTGTTTGACCCGTACGCTGACGGACCGTTCAAGGCAGGCGCGCAGGCGGCCGCCCTCACCAAGTCGCGCCCTGAATCCGGGCTGTCGCCGGCCGACTTCGGCGGCGGGGGCCCTCGCCGGGCGGAGCCTTCCGGAGGCCCGGCGGGTGACTGGGCGCGGCCCCAGCTGCCGGACGCCGGCGCCCTGCTGCAGGGGCTGAACCCGCAGCAGGAAGAGGCCGTCAAACACGCCGGCAGCGCTTTGCTGATCGTGGCTGGCGCTGGCTCAGGCAAGACCCGCGTCCTCAGTAACCGGATTGCCTACCTGATTGCCACCAAGCGCGCCCACCACGGCGAGATCCTCGCCATCACCTTCACCAACAAGGCCGCCGCCGAAATGCGGGAACGCATCCAAGCGCTGGTGGGCGGCCGGGCCAAGATCATGTGGATTTCTACCTTCCACTCGTCCTGCGTGCGCATCCTCCGGCAGGAAGCCGCCAACGTCGGGCTCAAGTCCAATTTCTCCATCTATGACTCCGCGGATTCCCTGCGGCTCGTCACGCAGGTGTCCAAAGCCCTGGACCTGGACCCCAAGAAGTTCGCCCCCAAGGCCATCCAGCACAAGATCTCGGCGCTCAAGAACGAGCTGATTGACGCTGACGCCTATGCGTCCTCGGCGAACCACAACGATCCCTTCGAGCAGGCCGTGGCGGATGTCTTCAAGGGCTACACCCAGCGTCTCCGCCAGGCCAACGCCATGGACTTCGACGACCTCATCGCCGAGACCGTCTACATGTTCAGGGCGTTCCCGGCGCTGGCTGATTCCTATCGGCGACGCTTCCGGCACGTGCTGGTAGACGAATACCAGGACACCAACCACGCGCAGTACGCGCTGGTCCGGGAAATCGTGGGTGAGGGGCCGGGAGCGGCCGAGCTCACCGTTGTGGGCGATTCCGATCAGTCCATCTACGCCTTCCGCGGGGCCGACATCCGCAACATCGTGGAGTTCGAGAAGGACTACCCCGACGCCCGCACGATCAAGCTCGAACAAAACTACCGCTCCACCCAGAACATCCTGAGCGCCGCGAACTCCGTCATCTCCCGCAATCCGAACCGGCCCGAGAAGCGCCTGTGGACGGCGGAGGGCGCGGGCCACAAGATCATCGGCTACGTGGGTGAAAACGAACACGACGAAGCCCAGTTCATCGCCAAGGAGATTGACCGGCTGCAGGACGAGGACAACCTCCGCCCCGGGGACGTCGCCATCTTCTACCGCACCAACGCCCAGTCGCGGTCCATCGAGGACGTCCTGGTGCGGGTGGGCCTGCCCTACAAGGTGGTGGGCGGCACGCGGTTCTACGAGCGCAAGGAAATCAAGGACGCCCTCGCCTACCTGCGCGTGCTGGTCAACCCGGACGACGACGTCAACCTCCGGCGCGTCCTTAACGAACCGAAGCGCGGGATCGGCGACCGTGCCGAGGGCGCCGTGGCTGCTCTCGCGGAACGCGAACGGACTTCCTTCATGGCGGCGGCCCGGCGCGCCGACCAGGCGCCCGGCATGGCCACCCGCTCGGTGAACGCCGTGCTCGGCTTCGTGAAGCTCCTCGACGACCTCGCCGAGGTCGCCGCCGGGTCCGGCGCCGCGGCGGCACTGGAAGCCGTGCTTGAACAGACCGGCTATCTCGCCGGGCTGCGCTCCAGCACCGATCCGCAGGACGAATCCCGGGTGGAGAACCTCGCGGAACTCGTCGCCGTCGTGCGGGAATACGAACAGGAGAATCCGGAGGGCTCCTTGGGCGCCTTCCTGGAGCAGGTCTCGCTCGTTGCGGATGCCGACCAGATTCCAGACGCCCCAGGGGCAGACATCGATGCCGCAGTTGCCGAGGCCAAGCGGCTGGGGGTCGTCACCCTGATGACGCTGCACACGGCCAAGGGCCTCGAATTCCCCGTGGTGTTCCTGACCGGCATGGAGCACGGACTCTTCCCCCACCAGCGCTCCGCCACCGACCCCAAGGAACTGGCCGAGGAGCGCCGGCTGGCCTATGTGGGTCTGACGCGTGCCCGGAAGCGGCTGTACGTCACCCGCTCCGAGGTGCGGAGCATGTGGGGCCAAAGCCAGTACAACCCCGCCAGCCAGTTCCTGGAAGAGATCCCCTCGGAGCTCGTCGAATGGAAACGCGAGGGCACCAGCAGGCAGACCGGCGGCTGGGGGAGCGGCGCATCCATCGGTTCCAGCCGGTATGGCGGATCGTTCTGGGGAGCAGGGACGGCCCGCGGCGCCAAGGCAGACGCCTCGGCAGGCTTCAACGCGGACGTTCCCGCCGCCGTCGCGAAGAACCGGGTACAGCCGCAAAAGGAAGTTGTAGCAGTCAGCGTGGGCGACAAAGTCAACCACACCAGCTTCGGTAACGGGACTGTTCTGGCAGTGGAAGGTGCGGGGGACAAGACTGTGGCGAAGGTGAAGTTCGACGTCGGCGAGAAACGGCTGCTGCTGCGCTACGCGCCGCTGACCAAGCTCGACGCCTGACCGTGGCGGGCCGCCTCGCCATGCCGTCGGGCAGGATCCCCGCGCTCCGCCGGATAGTGCGGCGGCAGCCAGCCCGCCGGATGGCATCCGGGATCGCGGCCCTCGCGCTGCTGGCGGCCACAGGCTGTTCCGTCGCGGTGCCGGATCCCGGGTACACGCCGCCGCCTCCTCCGCCGGCCCTCGAACAGCTGAAGCAGGCCCCGCTGGCCGACGCCGCCGGGTTCACCGCAGGTGAGGACGCCGTGGCCTTCGTTACCGCCGACCGGAACGTGGTGTGCGCCCTGACGTCTGCCCGCGGCGCCCACCTCAACCTGCCGTACGAACCGAACAGTTTCAATGACCCTGCCACCAGGAAACTGGACACCGTTCCCGTGGCACATTGCGAACTGGCCTTCTATCCCGCACCGGAAGCCCGGGATGTCAGGGATGACTGCACGGGGACAGGCCTGGGCTACCTTGGCGGGGCGGCCCTGCTCACCCCTGACCGGGCCACTTACGGCGAGTGCCGGTCCGGCGTCACCGAGATGGAATCCGAATACGGCCCCAAGGGCAGCCGGGACGGGGTGATCGCCAAGCTGCCTGTCCTGCCCGACGGCGCAAACCTCGAACGCAACGGTCTGCGGTGCTCTTCGTACAACAACGGGGTGGCCTGCGGCAACATCTCCGGCGGCGTTGCTTTCTTCGTCAGCCGCGATCATTACGAACTCATCTCCGACGCGGGCAAAAAGGCCTCCGCCGCACCGTCCAAGGCCCCAAAATCCCCGTAATCATGCGGTTTTTCTACGGTCAATAGAATAGTGTCCTTACTCACATAACAGGTACTCTGGAACGGGCCTGTCCCCATGAAGGACTAGAGTTCCGAGAGGAGCATTGCGCCGCGTGGCTCGTTTCCGGACATGCCGCAGGCGCGTTTATTCCGCAGCCCGGTCCACATCTGTGGTGTTTTCCGGCTGTACAGAAACTACTTCGACGTAGAAGAGGACACTAAACCGTGGACCTGTTTGAATATCAGGCGCGCGATATGTTCGAGGCGCACGGTGTACCCGTGCTTGCTGGCATCGTGGCGCATACCCCTGAAGAAGCAAAGGCAGCTGCCGAGAAGATCGGCGGCGTAACTGTCGTAAAGGCGCAGGTCAAGGCCGGTGGCCGCGGCAAAGCCGGCGGCGTCAAGGTCGCCAAGACCGCCGACGAGGCGTTTGAACACTCCACCAACATCCTCGGCATGGACATCAAGGGCCACACCGTCCACCGGGTCATGATCGCCCAGGGCGCGGACATCGCCGAGGAATACTACTTCTCCGTCCTCCTGGACCGGGCGAACCGCAACTACCTGGCCATGTGCTCGGTTGAAGGCGGCATGGAAATCGAGCAGCTCGCCGTTGAGCGGCCCGAGGCCCTTGCCAAGATCGCGATCGACCCGGCCGTAGGCATCGACCAGGCCAAGGCCGACGAAATCGTCGCCGCCGCAGGCTTCGCCGAGGAACTGCGCAGCAAGGTCGCCGGCGTCATCCTGAAGCTCTGGGACGTTTTCAAGAAGGAAGACGCCACTCTCGTGGAGGTCAACCCGCTGGTACTGACCGGCGCAGGCGACATTGTCGCCCTCGACGGCAAGGTCTCCCTTGACGAGAACGCCGACTTCCGCCACCCGAAGCACGCCGCCCTTGAGGACAAGGACGCTGCCGACCCGCTCGAGGCCAAGGCCAAGGCGCAGGACCTCAACTACGTCAAGCTCGACGGCGAAGTTGGCATCATCGGCAACGGCGCGGGCCTCGTCATGTCTACCCTCGACGTAGTCGCGTACGCCGGTGAGAACCACGGCAACGTCAAGCCCGCCAACTTCCTGGATATCGGCGGTGGAGCTTCCGCCGAGGTCATGGCTGCCGGCCTTGACGTCATCCTGGGCGACGAGCAGGTCAAGGCCGTGTTCGTAAACGTCTTCGGCGGCATCACCGCCTGTGACGCGGTGGCCAAGGGCATCGTGGGCGCACTGGCCGAACTGGGCCACTCCGCCAACAAGCCGCTGGTTGTCCGCCTCGACGGCAACAACGTTGAAGAAGGCCGCCGCATCCTGGCCGAGGCAAACCACCCGCTGGTTACCCTGGCCGCCACCATGGACGAGGGCGCCGACAAGGCCGCCGAGCTCGCCAACGCAGCCCGCTGATCGAGCCTGTCGAGATCTAGGAAAGAAAACATGTCTATTTATCTGAACAAGGACTCCAAGGTCATCGTCCAGGGCATCACCGGCGGCGAAGGCACCAAGCACACCGCCCTCATGCTCAAGGCAGGCACCAACATTGTTGGCGGCGTCAACGCCCGCAAGGCCGGCACCACCGTGCTGCACGGCGACAACGAGATCACTGTCTTCGGCACCGTCAAGGAAGCCATGGCAGAGACCGGCGCCGACGTCTCCATCGTCTTCGTCCCACCGGCATTCACCAAGAACGCCGTTGTTGAAGCCATCGAGGCCGGCATCGGCTTGGTCGTTGTCATCACCGAAGGTGTTCCGGTCCAGGACTCTGCAGAGTTCTGGGCGCTGGCACAGTCCAAGGTGGACGCCGAGGGCAACCAGGTCACCCGCATCATCGGACCGAACTGCCCCGGCATCATCACCCCGGGTGAAGCCCTCGTCGGCATCACCCCGGCGAACATCACCGGCAAGGGCCCCATCGGCCTGGTATCCAAGTCCGGCACCCTGACCTACCAGATGATGTACGAACTGCGCGACCTTGGCTTCTCCACCGCCATCGGCATCGGCGGCGACCCTGTCATCGGCACCACGCACATCGACGCCCTGGCGGCGTTCGAAGCTGACCCGGAGACCAAGGCGATCGTCATGATCGGCGAAATCGGCGGCGACGCCGAAGAGCGTGCTGCGGACTTCATCAAGGCCAACGTCACCAAGCCGGTTGTCGGCTACGTGGCAGGCTTCACCGCGCCGGAAGGCAAGACCATGGGCCACGCAGGCGCCATCGTCTCCGGTTCGGCCGGTACTGCACAGGCCAAGAAGGAAGCCCTCGAGGCTGCCGGCGTGAAGGTCGGCAAGACGCCGTCCGAGACCGCGAAACTGCTGCGCGAAGTCTACGCAACGCTGTAACCCAGCCTAAAAACAGCGCGGGGTCACTCCCGGCCCAATCCACCCCCGGATTGGGCTGGGAGTGACCCCGCGTTTTTTGCTTAAGGGGTACCTCTTGCGCGGCATCGTGGGCGGGTCTAGGCTGGTTAACAACCGATAGGTTGATCAACTGATACGTTGATTACATTCAGAAAGAACCAGGCAAGAGAAGCAAAGGCAGTGGCAGCGGACACGGGCAGTGACGACGACCTCCTCGACTTGGCCTTCCTGGCCCTGTCCGATCCGGTCCGCCGCCGCCTCATCTCCCGGCTCAGCAAGGGCCCCGCCACCGTCAATGAACTGGCCGAACCCTTCGCGATCACCAAGCAGGCGATCTCGAAGCACATCCAGGTCCTCGAGCAGGCGCAGCTGGTAACGCGTACCCGTGATGCCCAGCGCCGGCCCGTCCACCTGAACCCCGCACGGCTCGAAGCGCTCACCGCGTGGATTGACCAGTACCGGTTGGTCCGTGAGGCGCAGTTCCGCAGCCTCGACGCCGTGCTCCGCACCAATGCCGCGCCAAGCGGCACCAGTCAAAAGGACAGACAATGAGCAACGCGCTTAAACTCACCGTCCCGGACGGCGTCCCGTTCATCGATTACGAGCGGGAGTTCGACTTCCCGGTCGCTGATGTGTTCCGCGCCCACAAGGAGCCGGAGCTGATCACCCAGTGGCTGGGCCCGCGCGGCACCAACGTGGACATCGACCACTATGACTTCCGCTCCGGCGGCAGCTACCTGTACAACCACACCGGCCCCGACGGGGTGTCTTACGAGTTCAGCGGCATCTTCCATACAGTCCGCGAGAACGACTTCGCCATCCAGACCTTCGAGTTCAGCGGCTACCCGGACGTAGTCAGCATCGAATTCATGAATTTCGAGGACCTCGGCGGCGGCCGCTGCCGGCTGAGGGGTCATTCTGTCTATCCCACCCAGGAGGCGCGCGACGGCATGGCCCAGTCCGGCATGGAGGGCGGCTTGAGCGACGGTTATGAACGGCTGGAGGAGTTGCTCGCCAAGTAGTTCCGCTTGCCGCAATACACCAAAAGTACGACGCCGGGCGGTCACCTTTATGGAGAAGGTGACCGCCCGGCGTCGTACTTCTTTCTGCGGCAGGTTTCTGCGCATCCGGGCGGGGGCGCGATGTGACGGCTCATGCCCGGTTCCTTGTCGAATAACTTTGATAGTATGTCAGGACAAACTATCAAAGGAGCAGAAGTGCCACTCGTGCGCATCGATGTCAATGCGGGCCGCAGTCCCGAAGAACTGCAGCAACTCAGCCGGGGGATCCATGACGCCATCCTGGCTGAGTATGGCCTCCCGGAGCGTGACTACTTCCATATCATGACCGAGCATCCTGCGGGCCAGATTGTCGCCCAGGACGCCGGGCTCGGTTTTGAGCGGACCCCGGAAGTGGTCATGATCCAGATCTTCACGCAGGCCGGCCGCAGCCAGGAAGCCAAGCAGGCCCTTTTTGCGGCGGTGGCAGCGAAACTGGGGAACCTTGGGGTTGCCGGCGAGAACGTATTTATCGGTTATGTGGAAAATGCAGCGGGGGACTGGTCGTTCGGATTTGGCCGCGCCCAGTACGTCACCGGTGAGTTGGCGGTCCCCCGGAAGTAGCATCGTCCGTCGTCCGCACGGGCCTGCATTGCCCGTGCTCCACGCGGGGCTTGTCCAACGTTTTGGGCTGCCAAATGCAGGTTGTAAATATGTCAGTACAAACCTTTGACAGGACATTAATTCTAGGGCAAAGTAGGTGATGTGGTCCCGCTCACGGGGGCCGCGACGCACCGGAGCCCTGGCTGTTCGGCTGCTTAGGTACAGAGTTTAAACAGAAAGGTCCGCGATCACCGTGACCCACGAACTGCTTACGATCGGGCGCATCAGCGTTGATATCTACCCGAACGACATTGGGGTGGACCTGGAGGACGTGATGTCCTTTGGTAAATACCTCGGGGGCTCCCCGTCAAACGTGGCCGTCGCCGCCGCCCGCCACGGCCGCCGCTCTGCGGTCATCACACGGACCGGCGACGACGCCTTCGGGACCTATCTGCACCGGGAACTGCGCAAGTTCGGCGTGGACGATTCCTTCGTTACGCCCGTGCGGGAATGGCCGACTGCGGTGACGTTCTGCGCGATCAAGCCGCCGGATGATTTCCCGCTGTACTTCTACGGCCGTTTTCCCACGGCCCCCGACCTGCAGATCAAGGCCGAAGAGCTGGACCTCGACGCCATCAAGAATGCGGTTATCTTCTGGTCCACCGTCACCGGCCTGTGCCAGGAGCCCAGCCGCGGGGCTCACCTCAAGGCCCACGAGGCGCGGCCCCGCACGGGGCTGAAGGACGGCCAGTACACCGTCCTGGATCTCGACTACCGGCCCATGTTCTGGGCCTCCGAGGAAGAAGCCCGCGCCGAAGTGGCCAAGGTCCTCCCGCACGTCACGGTCGCGATCGGCAACGACAAGGAATGTACCGTGGCGGTGGGGGAGGGAACCCCGGACGAACAGGCCGACCGGCTCCTGGACGCCGGCGTTGAAATCGCCGTCGTCAAGCTCGGCCCCGAAGGCGTCATGGCCAAGACCCGCACCGAACGCGTCGTCTCCGCCCCGGTGCCGGTGGAGACCGTCAACGGCCTGGGTGCCGGAGACTCCTTCGGCGGAGCGTTCTGCCACGGACTGCTGTCCGGCTGGCCGCTGGCCCAGGTCCTCGACTACGCCAACGCCGCCGGCGCGCTGGTGGCCTCCCGGCTCTCCTGCGCCGACGCGATGCCGACGCCGGACGAGGTCACCTCGCTGCTGGCCGAACGCGGCCGCCTTGTACCCGGGCAGTTTGCCACCGAAGGAGCAGCACTGTGACCCTCCACGTCTCCCGGACAAGCCCGGGTGCCCCAAACTCCGCACCGTTCACCGCGGACGTGGACGACGATCCCCGCCGCTACGCGCATCTGAGCACCATCCGCCTGGAAGATCCGGACGCTGTTGCCCGGGCCGCGAACGCCCGCCGCCGCCACCCCGGCCTCAAGTACGGCCGGCAGAACTTCATCGTCGCCGCCGACCACCCCGCCCGCGGCGCCCTCGCGGTGGGTAGCGACCCTGTGGCCATGGCGGACCGCCGGCAGCTGCTGGACCGCCTGCAGATTGCGCTGGCCAACCCTGATGTGGACGGCGTGCTCGCCTCGCCGGACATCATGGATGACCTGCTCCTGCTCGGAGCGCTCGAGGGCAAACTGGTTTTCGGTTCCATGAACCGCGGCGGACTCGCCGGCCTGGTGAACGAATTCGATGACCGGTTCACCGGCCACACTGCCGCTGCACTGGAGGCACTGGGTGCCGACGGCGGCAAGATGCTCACGCGCATCTGCCTCGGCGACCCTGACACCGTCTCAATGCTGGAAGCGACGGCCAAGGCCATCGATTCGCTTGCCGAACGGAGGCTGATCGCGATGGTGGAGCCCTTCCTGTCCGT
The DNA here is from genome assembly GCF_056395905.1 of Arthrobacter sp. 05T444. Taxonomy (NCBI): domain Bacteria; kingdom Bacillati; phylum Actinomycetota; class Actinomycetes; order Micrococcales; family Micrococcaceae; genus Arthrobacter; species Arthrobacter sp. 05T444. The sequence goes on along the minus strand of NZ_JBFTKK010000016.1, from coordinate 36,605 downwards.
CCGCGAAAACGGCAAAGTCCGCAACGACCTCTCCACCAACGCCGTCATCAAATCCATCGCCATCGCCGAGGGCCTGGGCTCCACCAGCGCGTACACCTGGATGAAGCTTCCCGTCGTGGCCGAGATGGAGCGCGTCATGGCCGCCACCACCATGCCCACAGTGCTCCTGGGCGGAGATCCGGAAGGCACCCAGGACGAAGTCTTCGCCACTTGGCAAGCTGCGCTGGCCCTCCCCGGCGTGCAGGGCCTTACCGTCGGCCGCACGCTCCTGTACCCGCAGGACGGCGATGTTGCCGGCGCCGTGGCCACCGCCGCCTCCCTCCTTAACCACACCGCAGAAGTATCGGAGTAACTTCCCATGGGGACGAGAACAGCAGCAGGAACACGCAGAATGACGGTCGCCCAGGCTGTCGTCGAATACCTGTCCAGGCAGTACACCGTGGACACGGTCGGCGGCCAGGACTACCGCGAACGCCTGATCCCCGGAACATTCGGCATCTTCGGGCACGGCAATGTTGCCGGCGTCGGGCAGGCCCTGAAGCAGTACCAGCAGCTCGATCCGACGATCATGCCCTACTACCAGGGCCGCAACGAACAGGCACAGGCGCACCAGGCCGTGGGCTATGCGCGCCACACCCGGCGCCGCCAGACGTTCGCCATCAGCACCTCGATCGGGCCGGGTTCCTCGAACCTCCTGACCGGGGCGGCGCTGGCCACCACCAATCGCCTGCCGGTGCTGCTGCTGCCGAGTGACACCTTTGCCACGCGCGCCGCGGACCCGGTCCTGCAGCAGCTCGAGCAGCCCTACGCCTACGACATCACCGTCAACGACGCCTTCCGGCCGCTGTCCAAGTTCTTCGACCGTGTCTCCCGGCCAGAGCAGCTCTTCTCCGCGTTCCACCACGGCCTGCGTGTCCTGACGGATCCGGCCGAAACCGGCGCCGTCACCATCTCGCTCCCGCAGGATGTCCAGGCCGAGGCCTTCGACGTGCCCGAGGAGTTCCTCGCGGAACGCGAGTGGCGGATCCGCCGCCCCGACGCCGACGACGAGGACATCCGCCGTGCCGCCGAAGCCATCCGGGCCGCGAAGCGCCCGCTCATCATCGCCGGCGGCGGCGTCCTCTACGCCTACGCCAACGACGAACTCGCGAAGTTCGTTGAGCTGACCGGCATCCCGGTGGGCAACACCCAGGCCGGCGTCGGCGTCCTGCCCTGGGACCACAAGTTCTCGCTCGGCGCCATCGGCTCCACCGGCACGACGGCGGCCAACGCCATCGCCGCCGAGGCGGACCTGATCATCGGCATCGGCACCCGCTACGAGGACTTCACCACCGCCTCCCGGACCGCGTTCCAGAACCCGGACGTGAAATTCATCAACATCAACGTCGCACCCATCGATGCTTACAAGCACGGCACCTCGCTGCCGATCGTGGCCGACGCCCGGAAGGCCCTGGTCAAGCTCAACCAGGCCCTGGGTGGCTACCGCGTGGGCGCAGACCTGGAACAGCAGATCGCGGCGGAAAAGAAGCGCTGGGACTCCACCGTGGATGAAGCCTTCGATACCCGGTTCACGCCGCTGCCGGCCCAGAACGAGATCATCGGCGCCACCAGCCGCGCCATGGACGCCCAGGACGTGGTCATCTGCGCCGCGGGATCCCTGCCCGGGGACCTGCACAAGATGTGGCGCGTCCGCGACCCGTTCGGCTACCACGTCGAATACGCCTACTCCTGCATGGGCTACGAAATCCCCGGCGGACTCGGCGTCAAGCGCGCGGCCCTGGCCGAGGCCGCGCAGGGCGGGGCACAGCGCGACGTCGTGGTCATGGTGGGGGACGGCTCCTACCTGATGATGCACACCGAACTGGTCACCGCCGTCGCCGAACGCATCAAACTGATCGTGGTCCTCATCCAGAACCACGGCTACGCCTCGATCGGATCCCTCTCCGAATCACTCGGTTCGCAGCGCTTCGGCACTCAGTACCGGGCCCTGAACGAGGAGCAGCACAGCTTCGACGAAGGCGAAACCCTCCCGGTGGACCTGGCCCTGAACGCCGAAAGCCTCGGCGTGAAGGTGATCCGGATCGAACCGGGCGAGAAGGTCATCGCCGAACTCGAACAGGCCATCCGCGACGCCAAGGCAGCACCGGAGCGCGGCGGACCCATCCTGATCCACGTCGAATCCGACCCCCTGCTGGACGCTCCGAGTTCCGAATCATGGTGGGACGTTCCCGTCTCCCAGGTCTCCGAGCTCGACTCCACCCGGCAGGCCTTCAAGACCTACACCGACCACAAGAACCGCCAGCGCAAGCTGCTTGGCTGAACCTTCGCGAACAACAGCACCCTTCGACCACTCAAGGAAGAGCCCCATGACTGCCATTACTGACCAAAGCACCACCACTATCGGCCACTTCATCAACGGCGCCGAGACCGCCGGCGAAGGGGACCGCAGCCAGCCCGTGTACAACCCGGCCACCGGCGCCGTGTCCGCGGAGCTGCGGCTGGCCAACCGGGCGGACCTGGATGCCACCGTCGCTGCGGCCCGCAAGGCTGCCGACTCCTGGGGTGACATTTCCCTGGCCAAGCGCACCGGGGTGCTGTTCAAGTTCCGCGAACTCGTTGCCTCCCACGTTGACGATCTCGCCGAACTGATCACCGCCGAGCACGGCAAGGTCCTCTCCGACGCCAAGGGCGAAATCGGACGCGGCCTCGAGGTCATCGAATTCGCCTGCGGCATCCCGACCCTGCTCAAGGGCGACTACTCGGACCAGGTCTCCACCGGGATCGACGTCTTCTCCTTCCGCGAGCCGCTCGGCGTCGTCGCCGGCATCACCCCGTTCAACTTCCCCGTGATGGTGCCGCTGTGGATGGCGCCGATGGCCATCGCCACCGGCAACGCCTTCATCCTCAAGCCCTCCGAGCGCGACCCCTCCGCCTCGATGCTGCTGGCCAAGCTGTGGAAGCAGGCAGGCCTGCCCGACGGCGTCTTCCAGGTCCTGCACGGCGACAAGGAAACCGTTGACGGGCTCCTGACCCACCCGGACGTGGACGGCATCTCCTTCGTCGGCTCCACCCCGATCGCCCAGTACGTCCACGAGACCGCCACCAAGCACGGCAAGCGGGTCCAGGCCCTGGGCGGCGCCAAGAACCACGCCATTGTGATGCCCGACGCCGACCTCGACAACGCCGCCGACCACCTCGCCGCCGCCGCCTTCGGGTCCGCGGGTGAACGCTGCATGGCCATCTCCGTCGCCGTCGCCGTCGCCGATGCCGCCGAACTGCTGGTCAAGAAGGTCGAAGAGCGCGCCCTCGCCGTCAAGGTCAACAACGGCACCGCGCCCGACGCCGAAATGGGCCCGGTCATCACACCCGCCTCCAAGGAACGCATCATCAAGATCGTCACCGAAGCCGAAGCCGCCGGCGCCGCCATGGTGGTGGACGGCCGCGACCTGGTGGTCCCCGGCCACGAGGACGGCTTCTGGGTCGGCCCCACCGTCCTGGACCACGTCAAGACCGAAATGACCGCCTACACCGAGGAAATCTTCGGACCGGTCCTCGTCGTGGTCCGCGTGGAGGACCTGGACGCAGGCATCGCCCTGATCAACTCCAACCCCTACGGCAACGGCACCGCCATCTTCACTTCCTCCGGCGCCAACGCCCGCAAATTCCAGCGCTCCGTCACCGTCGGCATGATCGGCATCAACGTGCCGCTGCCCGTCCCGGTGGCCTACCACTCCTTCGGCGGCTGGAAGGCTTCGCTGTTCGGTGACAAGCACATCTACGGCCCCGAAGGCGTCTCCTTCTACACCCGCGGCAAAGTAGTCACCTCACGCTGGCCGGAGCCCACCCACGCCTCGGGTGCCTCCTACAACTTCCCGTCCAACTAACCCCTCAATAATCACCATCGATTGCTCCATAACCGCCGTTTTGAGCGTCCAAAACGGCACCTGCGGAGCAATCGATGAGAAGGAACGCACAATGACTGAGAACAAACTGATCATCGGCACCGCGCCGGACTCCTGGGGTGTCTGGTTCGCGGATGACCCCAAGCAGACCCCTTGGGAGCGGTTCCTCGACGAAGTGGCCGAATCCGGCTACAAGTGGATCGAACTTGGCCCCTACGGCTACCTGCCCAGCGACCCCACCCGGCTGGCCGAGGAGCTTAAGCAGCGCGACCTGAAGGTCACCGCCGGAACGGTCTTCACGGCGTTCCACCGCGGGCTGGACCAGTGGGAGACCGCCTGGGAACCTGCCCGCAAGGTCGCGGAGCTCACGGCCGCGATGGGCGGCGAGCACATCGTGGTCATCCCGGCCATGTGGCGCGACGACGTCACCGGGGAAGCCGTTGAAAGCGGCGAACTCACCGAGAAGGCTTGGAGCGACCTGTTCAGCGGCCACAACCGCCTGGGCAAGACCCTGCTGGAGGACTTCGGCCTCAAGCAGCAGTTCCATTCGCACGCCGATTCCCACGTCGGGGCCCAGGAGGACATCGAGACCCTGCTGGCCGCCACGGACCCGAAATACCTGAACTTGTGCCTGGACACCGGCCACGCCGAATACTGCGGAGCCTCCAGCCTTGAGCTCATCAAGAACTACCCGGACCGCATCGGCTACCTGCACCTGAAGCAGATCAACCCGGACATCCTCAAAAAGGTCAACGAGGAAAACATGACCTGGGCAGCCGCCAACCTGGCCGGCGTGATGACCGAGCCGCCCAACGGGCTGCCGGACCTGCGCGCCGTCATCGAAGCTGTGGAGGCCCTGAACCGGCCCATCTTCGGCATCGTGGAACAGGACATGTACCCGGTAGCCTTCGACGTTCCCATGCCGATCGCCAAGCGCACCCGGAACTACCTCCTCTCCTGCGGCTCCCGCACGGCCGTCAACTAACCGCCGCCTGGCACCCGAAACGTAAGGAAATGACAATGACTGAAACCCTTCGCGTCGCCGTTATCGGCGCCGGCCGCATGGGCGCGGACCACATCCAGCGCCTCAGCACGCGCATCCACGGTGCCGAAGTTGCCGCCGTCGTCGACGTCGATCTCGCCCGTGCGCAGGCAGCCATCGAAGGCATCCCGGGCGCAGTAGCCCTGGCCGATGCCGAGGAGGCCCTCAACAACGGCGACGTCAACGCCGTGCTGATCGCCACTCCGGGCTTCCTTCACGAGGACATCCTGCTGAAAGCGATCGCCAAGGACATCCCCATCCTGTGCGAAAAGCCGCTGACGCCGGATGCCGAGTCCTCCTGGAAGATCGTCCAGGCCGAGGAAAAGCTGGGCCGCAAACGCATCCAGGTGGGCTTCATGCGACGCTTCGACGCCGAATACGCCGCCCTGGGGCAGGTCATCCGGGACCACGAACTGGGCGAACTGCTGATGCTGCACCACCAGCACCGCAACCCCACCACTCCGGCCGGCTTCACCAACGAGATGCTGATCAACGATTCCGTGGTGCACGAATTTGACGCCATCCGGTTCTTCACCGGCGAGGAAATCACCAGCGTGCAGGTGCGCCTGGGCAAGGCCACGAAGAACGCCCCGGCCGGCCAGCACGACCCGCAGCATGTGCTGATCGAGACCGAGTCCGGTGTCCTGGCCGACGTCGAGATCTACGTCAACGCCAAGTTTGGCTATGAAGTGGCCACCCAGGCCTCCTTCGAAGACGGCATCGTTAGCATCGGGGGCGACAAGGGACCCTACACGCGCAGCGCAGGCCGCTGGGGCGGCAACGTCGCGCCCGGTTTCGAGGAGCGCTTCGGTGCGGCATACGACGTCGAAATCCAGTCATGGGTGGACGCGGCACGCCGCGGCGAAATCGGCGGCCCCACCGCCTGGGACGGCTACGCCACCGCAGCCTGCTGCGAAGCCGGCGTTGAAGCGCAGAAGAACGGCGAAAAGGTCGCCGTAAAGCTGAACGCCAAGCCTGCCCTTTACAGCTAGGAAGAAGGGGAAGGGGCGGGCCTGTGGCCTGCCCCTTCCCCTTCGTTCCAGCCCCATGCACAACCTGACTGATCCACAATGGAGTGTTCCACGTGAAAATCGCGCTAGATCCCACCCCGTTCCACCACTCGCACAGCCTGCTCGAATTCCCCCGGGCGGTGGCGGACCTCGGCTACAAGTACATGCAGATGACCCCGCACGCCGACTTCATCCCGTTCTACAACCACCCGAAGGCGGACAACGAACTGGTGGGCCAGCTCAACAAGGCCTGCAGGGACGCCGGGATCGAGATCGCCTCCGTCCTGCCTGTGCTCCGCTGGTCAGGTCCGGACGAGGACGCGCGCGAGGCAGCCGTCCGCTACTGGAAGCGAGCCATCCAGATCACCGTGGACCTTGGCGTCAGCACCATGAACACCGAATTCAGCGGCCGCCCCGAAAAGGCCGAAGAATCAGAGCGGGCCTTCTACCGCTCCATGGAAGAGCTCCTGCCGATCATCGAACGCGAAGGCATCGACCTGCTGATCGATCCGCACCCGGACGACTTCGTCGAAGAGGGACTTGCCGCCATCCGAGTCATCCGCGGCCTGAACTCCAAGAACGTCGGCCTGGTCTACGTGGCCTCGCACAGCTTCCACATGAAGAACGCACCCCTGGATATCATGCGCGCCGCGGGGGACAAGCTCCGCCTGGTCCACGTCGCCGACACCATGGACCACCACGCTTCGCACGGCCTGCGGTACATCACCAACCCGCCCGGCAATCCCGTGCGCGTGCACCAGCACCTGAAGATCGGCGACGGCGACGTCAACTGGGACGAGTTCTTCGGCGGCCTGCACGAAATCGGCTTCCTGGACCGCGACGACACCGTGATGGTCTCCAGCGTCTTTGCCGAGGACGACAACGCGGCGGACGTTTCGCGGTTCCAGCTGGAGACGATGAAGCAGTACGTGCAGAAGGTCAGCGTATGAGGCAACGGGAAGACACCCACGCGAGCTCTGTGACCACAGAAACCCCGGTACGGGCCGCCGCCGCCAATCCCAAGGGGTTCTTGCGGCGGGTTGCCCTGTTCTCCACCTTTGGCGGGCTGCTGTTCGGCTACGACACCGGCGTCATCAACGGTGCGCTGCCCTTCATGCAGCGCGACCTCGGGCTGACGCCGCTGACGGAAGGGCTGGTCACGTCCACCCTGCTGTTCGGCGCTGCGTTCGGCGCCATCACGGCCGGCCGGCTGTCGGACCGTTTCGGCCGCCGCAGGTCCATCATGGGGCTCGCCCTGATCTTCGCCGTGGCCACCGTCGCCTGTTCCTTTGCGCCCACGACGGAACTCCTCATCGCCGCCCGCACGCTCCTTGGCTTGGCGGTCGGCGGGGCATCCGTGATCGTCCCCGTGTACTTGGCGGAAATGTCGCCGGCGGCCCAACGTGGGCGGATCGTCACCCAGAACGAGCTGATGATTGTCACAGGCCAGTTCCTGGCGTTCACGTTCAACGCCGTGCTGGGCAATGCCTTCCCGGACGCCTCTCACGTATGGCGGTGGATGCTCGTGATCGCCACGCTGCCGGCCGTGGTGCTGTGGTTCGGAATGCTGGTGCTGCCTGAGAGCCCGCGCTGGCTGGCCTCGGCAGGACGCTTCGGCGAGGTCCTGGACGTGCTGCGGAAGACCCGCGCGTCGGGGGACATTTCAACCGAGTTCGATGAGGTGCGCCAGGCCGCCAGGGAGGACTACCAATCCAAGCTTGGAACCTTCCGGGACCTCACCGTGCCCTGGATCCGGCGGATTTTCCTGGTGGGCCTGGGCATGGCCATCATCAACCAGATCAGCGGCGTCAACGCCATCATGTACTACGGCACCTCCATCCTCTCCAGCTCCGGTTTCGGGGACCAAGGCGCCTTGCTCGCAAACGTCGTTAACGGCGTCACCTCCGTGGTCGCCGTCATCGTCGGCATGTCCCTGATGACGCGCGTGGCCCGGAAGTCCATGCTGATTGTGGGCTTGGGCGGAACGGCGTCCTCGCTGCTGGCCATCGGCCTGATTTCGATGCTGATCCCGGAAGGCACGTTCCGCGGCTACCTCGTGCTGCTGTTCATGGTGACGTTCCTGGCGTCCATGCAGTCCTGCATCGGCACGGTCACGTGGCTGACAATGTCCGAGATCTTCCCGCTGCACGTCCGCGGGATCGGTATGGGCATCTGCGTCTTCGTGCTGTGGATGATCAACTTCCTGATCGGCTTCTTCTTCCCGCAGATGGTCGCCGGGATCGGCGTTTCAGCTACGTTCTTCGGCTTCGTCGTCATCCAGCTGGCCGCCATCGTCTGGGTGAAGCGCGTGGTGCCGGAAACCCGGGGCAAGAGCCTCGAGGACCTGGAGCACTACTTTAAGCAGGTCCCTGCAAAGTAAGTCCGGCCGGACAGCCAACGAAGCCCCGCCCCGCATCAGATGCGGGGCGGGGCTTTGTGCTTGTTCCGGGTCGCGCCCCTAGACGCTGGCGTGCAACCGGGGGAGGGCGTCCACCAGCGGAGCCAGCTCGGGGACCTCCTGGGCTTCGGCCAAGGTCCGCTCCAGCGCTGCGTCGTGGACCGGACGGGCCTCCTCCAGCAGCTTGATGCCGTTGGCGGTCAGCTCCGTGTAGATTCCGCGGCGGTCGTCGGCACACAGGATGCGCGTCAGCAGCCCGCGGTCCTCCAGCCTGTTGACCAGCCGGGTGGTCGCGCTGGCGCTGAGGGCCGTGGCGCGGGCCAGCTGCTGCATGCGCATGTGCCAGCCGTCCTGCCGGCTGAGCGCATCCAGCACCGTGTACTCCACTACTGACAGCTGGGCGTGCGCCTGCAGCGAGCGTTCAAGTTCCGCTTCGATCAGGCCGTGCAGTGCCGCCAGCGTGCGCCAGCCCTGCGCGCGCACTTCCACGGCGTCATCCTTGATGCCCATCGTTTGTCCTCCTCCAGCCTCGCCGCCAAACGGGGAGGCCCAAATATATAGTTGCTTGCGCGGGGTATCTGCTTGTGCAACAATAAATAACGCGTCTGCAACTACTAGCCTACGTGCCCCACCCCATTCCGTACAGTTTCTAAGGAGCACTCCCATGCCTATTGGCCTGATTGCCCTCGCCCTTGGCGGGTTTGGCATCGGACTCACCGAGTTCGTCATCATGGGCCTGCTGCCCATAGTGGCCGCCGACTTCCAGGTCAGCGAAGCCTCGGCCGGCTGGCTCATCTCCGGCTACGCGCTGGCGGTGGTGGTCGGTGCACTCGGACTGACCGCCGCGGTGACCCGGTTCGAGCGCAAGCCAGTGCTGGCCGCCCTGCTCGTGCTGTTCATTGCCGGCAACCTCATCTCCGCCACGGCGCCCGACTACGGGATGATGATGATCGGCCGCATTGTGGCAGCCCTTGCGCACGGCGCCTTCTTCGGCATCGGTGCTGTGGTGGCCGCGGACATGGTGGCGCCCACCAAGAAGGCCGGCGCTATCGCCATCATGTTTACAGGCCTCACTGCGGCCAACGTACTGGGCGTGCCCTTCGGCACCATGCTGGGCCAGGCTGCCGGCTGGCGCTCCACGTTCTGGGCCATCACCGGAATCGGCGTGCTGGCGCTCGCGGGCATCTTGGCACTGGTGCCCAGAACCGGCAGCGGTGACACAGCCCCCGGCGGCCTGCGCAGCGAACTGCGTGCCTTCCGCTCCGGCCAAGTCTGGCTGTCCATCCTGGTGACCATCCTTGGTTACGGCGGCATGTTCGGCGCCTTCACCTACATCGCCTTCACCCTGACTACGATCTCCGGATTTTCCGCCTCCACAGTCCCGTGGCTCCTGATCGTGTTCGGCGTTGGCCTCTTCATCGGCAACACGCTCGGCGGCAAGGCTGCCGACCACAATGTGGACCGCACGCTGCTGGTGGTCCTGTCGGTGCTTGTGGTGGTGCTTGTGGCCTTCGCCCTAACGGCCGGCAACCAGGTCCTGACCATCGCCTCCATGGTCCTGATGGGGGGCTTCGGCTTCGCCACGGTGCCGGGCCTCCAGATGCGGGTCATGAAATACGCCGACGGCGCCCCCACCCTCGCGTCCGGCGCCAACATCGGCGCGTTTAACGTAGGCAACGCCCTCGGCGCCTGGCTGGGCGGCGTGACCATCACCGCCGGCCTCGGCTACACCTCGCCCATCTGGGCCGGCGCCGGCATCACCATGCTGGGCCTGGCCGTGATGGCCATCGCCGCGGCCAAGGCGCCCGACTCCGCGCCAAACCCTGGTCCCACCGACGCTTCTGCAGATTCGGTCGGGTCCACCACCAACGCTCCTGCAGATTCCGTCGGGTCCGGCGCCGTCGCTCCTGCACTTCCGGCAGTCCGCTGACCCTGGCAAAACACCACAACAAGAGAGAACTTCCATGAATGCAAGTCAGATCACCACGCCCATCCCTACCGTCACGCTCAACAACGGCGTCCAGATGCCGCAGCTCGGCTTCGGAGTCTTCCAGGTGTCCGACGACGAGACCACCGACGCGGTCAGCGCGGCCCTCGCAGCCGGCTACCGGAGCATCGATACCGCCGCGATCTACGGAAACGAGGCCGGAACCGGCCGCGCCCTGGCGGGGTCGGGGATACCGCGCGGCGAACTGTTCGTCACGTCCAAGGTGTGGGTGGCCGACCACGGTTACGACGCCACCCTCGCTGCCTACGAGTCGAGCCTGGCAAAGTTGGGCCTCGACTACCTGGACCTCTACCTCATTCACTGGCCGGCTCCGGCCACGGCCGGTTACCTTGAGTCCTGGCGGGCCCTTGAGAAGCTGCTGTCAGACGGCCGCGTCAGAGCCATCGGCGTCTCCAACTTCCTGCCCCAGCACCTGGAGAAAATCATTGGTCTGGGCGGAACAGTACCGGCCGTCAACCAGGTGGAACTGCACCCGGCGCTCCAGCAGCGGGACGTCGCTGCGGCAAACCAAGCCCACGGCGTGACCACGGAGGCGTGGAGTCCGCTCGCGCAGGGGGCCGTGCTGGGGGAGCCGTCCGTCACCGCCATCGCCGCGGCCCATGGTGTGTCGCCCGCCCAGGTGATCCTCCGTTGGCACCTTCACCAAGGCCGCATCATCATCCCCAAGTCGGTCACTCCGGCGCGGATCCGCGAAAACCTCGATGTGTTCGGATTCGAGCTGACGGACACCGAGCTGGCGGCCATCGACGCCCTTGAACGGGACGGCCGGACCGGGCCGCATCCCTCTGAGTTCAACGGCTGAGTCGGCCGGCGCGAGGCGCTGGCCGGCCGGTGGGACTGCGCCGGCGGTGGCCGCCCAAAGGCCAGGCGGCGGGCGCTAGCTGCCGAATGGCAGGCGAGGATCCACGTCCTGGCCTTCCCAGCTTTGGCGGACCCAGCCATGGTGGGGGTCGTCGCTGATGAGCCAGTCGCGGACCGGGCCCGGCCCGGCCATGACATTGAGGTAGTACAGGTCGTAGCCGGGCGCGGCCATGGCGGGGCCGTGCCAGCCATAGGGAACCAGGACCACATCGCCGGTGCGGACCTCGGCTGCGACGTCGATGGGGCGCTCGTCCGAGGCATAGACGCGCTGGTATCCGATGGCGTCCGCGTCAGGTTCTGGACCGGATGCGCCCGGAACATCTGCCACCCTGGTCTCGAAGTAGTAGATCTCCTCGAGGCGGGTCTCACCGTCCTTCTCCTCGTCGTGCTTGTGGGGAGGGTAGGAGGACCAGTTGCCGGCGGGGGTGATGACCTCGCACACGATGAAACGGTCCGCCTCCAGCGCCGCGGGGGTGCCGAAGTTGTGGACCTGGCGTGAGCAGTTCCCGGCACCGCGCAGCTCCACCGGGGTCTCGGCCGCCGCGATCAGACGGGTGGGGTACTGGACTTTCGCGGGTGCCGTCGCGATGGCGACCCGGCCGCCGTCGGACGAAGTGACCGAGACCGCCTTCTCCGCACCGGAATACAGCACATCACTGGGGCCGCTGAAGACGCCGGCCCGGCCGGCCAGTTCGTACTTCTCGCCGTCCACCGACACCGTGAAGGCCCCGCCCAGCGGAACCACGATCCGTTCCTCACCCGCGGCGGGGAGTTCGACGACGGCGCCCGGGGCCAGTGTGGCCACCTTCAGCCCGGTGTGTGCCCACCCTTCGACGGTGAGTGCGGAGTCCGCTGTTCCCAGCGAAACATCCCAGCAGCCTTCGGCTGCGCTGCCCAGCGGATATACCCAGTCGGCCATGGATTGTTCTCTTTCAGATTGTGAGTCGGTCAGGCTTCAGCGCTGAAGGCGTCTAACGCTGCACCAGGGTCATTTCAAAACTGTAGGAATCAGCGCGGTAGACGTGGTGGCCCGTCTCGACGTTCCGGCCCGTGTCGTCCACGGCGGTACGCTCCATGGTGACCAGCGCCGAGCCGGGTTCAGTCTCGAGGAGGGGTGCCTGGTATTCATTGGCCACCATGGCGCCGATGCGCTGGGTGGCGAGCCGGAAGTTGACCCCGCCGCTGCGCAAAATACTGTAGAGCCCCTGCGACCCCAGCAACTGCTCGTCGATGTGCGTGATGTCATCGCGGACCCAGTTCTCCATCAGGGCCAGCGGTTTGCCACCGACCTTCCGCAGCCTGGTGAAGTGGTAGACCTTCGCGCCGGCCGGCAAATGCAGAGCCTGCCTCGTGGCGTCGTCGGCCTCGATGTGCGCGAACGTGAGCACGTCGGTGGTGGGTTTGCTGCCGTTGTTAGTGAGGTCGTCGTACAGGCTGGAAAGTTCGAGGGGACGCCGGACCTGGCTCGAAACCACCTGGGTGCCCACTCCGCGTTTCCGCACGAGGAGCCCTGAGCGCACCAGTTCGTCCATCGCCTTGCGCATGGTGGGCCGGGAGAGGTTCAGTTGCGCGGCTAGGTCGATTTCGTTTTCCAGCCGGCTGCCTGGCTCTAGCAGCCCCGTGTGGATTGCAGCCTCGATGCCCTGCACCACCTGGTGGTAGAGGGGCACCGGCGACGATCTGTCGATGCTGAGGTGAAGTTGGTTCGCCATTGAGTGCTCCCTTTGCGCTGCGGGCCGTCCTGCGTCCAGGAACCCATATGTCAGGTGCATGTTCGCTTGATAGGACATACTACCTTTTTGATAATAGCAGCGAGAAGCCCCCGGTCAAGGGCCCGCGGCGGATATCTCTGATCCCCCATCCCGGTGCGATTTGGGGGCGGGAGTGTGGCTGATCCTGGGAATTTTAGGTACAAACATCCTAATGTCAGGACAAACTATTGACATCTGTGAGCCGAATCACGATGATCGGTGTAGAAGGCGTGGTGACCCCGCAACCTGGCGCCGGTCCCAGCCCCCAAATCAAAGGAGATTTATCGTGGTCAAGTTTTCGTGGCGCAAGACGGCCGTCCTCGCCGCCGTTGTTCCCATGCTGGCTCTCAGCGCGTGCTCCAGCCAGGGCGGACGGGCCCCCGAAGCCAACAGCGCAGGCGGCGCGGGCCAGGTCGCATCGACGCCCCGAATGAAAATTGCCCTGATCACACACGCCCCCGCTGGCGACACGTTCTGGGACACCGTCCGTAAGGGCGCGGAGGAAGCAGCGGCCAAAGACAACGTGGAGCTGCTGTACACCGGTGACCCGGAAGCCGGCCGGCAGTCGCAGTTAATCCAGCAGGCTGTCGACCAGAAGGTGGATGGGATAGCCGTCACCCTGGCCACGCCGGACGCCCTGAAGGGCTCGCTGAAGAAGGCCGCCGAGGCAGGCATTCCCATCGTCAGCCTCAACGCCGGCGAATCCGTCTCCAAGCAGCTCGGTGCCTTCACTCACTTCGGTTCCAACGAGCAGCTGGCCGGTCAGGCCGTGGGAGAAAAGCTGGCAGGGGAGGGATTCAAGCACCCGATCTGCGTGATCCAGGCCCAGGGGCATGTGGGCCTCGAAGCCCGCTGTCAAGGCGTGAAGTCAAAGGTGCCCGGGACGGAGATCCTGTACGTGAACGGGGCTGACATGACGGCGGTCGAGTCCACGGCGACGGCCAAGCTGCAGGCCTCCAAGGATGCTGATGTCATCATCGGCCTAGGCGCACCGATCACGCTGACGCTCCTGAAGTCCGTCGCGACCGCGGGAAGTTCCGCCAAGGTGGCCAGCTTCGACCTCAACCGCGACCTTACCCAGAAGATCGTCGATGGCAGCGTGCTGTTCACGGTGGACCAGCAGCCGTGGCTGCAGGGTTACGGCGCCGTTGACGCGTTGTGGCAGAACAAGCGCGGCGGCTTCAAGCTCGGTGGCGGCCAGTCGGTGCTGACCGGTCCGGCCATCGTCGACAAATCCAACGCCGCAGACGTCCTGAAGTTCGCCGAGCAGGGCATCCGCTAACAGTCCGCCAGCCTGGCCCGGCCCAGTGCCGGGCCAGGGAGCAAGGAGAATCATCATGACCATGACCCCGACAATGACAAAACCAGCTGTGGTGGATGAACGCGTTGGAAAGCGCAACCCTCTGCAACAGTTGCTCGGACGTCCGGAAGTAGGCGCCCTCGTCGGCGCGATCGTCCTCTTTATCTTTTTTGCCGCCGTTTCCCAGACGTTCATCCAACCGAATGCCTTCGCCACCGTCCTCTACGGCAGTTCCACCATCGGCATCATGGCGGTGGGGGTCTCGTTGCTGATGATCGGCGGCGAGTTCGACCTTTCCACGGGCGTCGCGGTCATCAGCTCAGCGCTGACGGCGTCGATGTTTAGCTGGTACTTCAGCATGAACGTCTGGGTCGGCGTGATCCTGGCCCTGGTGGTGTCGCTGAGCATCGGCTTCATCAACGGCTGGATCCTCATGAAGACCAAGCTCCCGAGCTTCATCGTCACCCTCGCCACGTTCCTGATGCTGACCGGCCTGAACCTGGGCCTGACCCGCCTGATCGGCGGCGGTGTGTCCTCCCCGTCCATCTCCACCATGGACGGCTACGAGTCAGCGCAGGCCGTCTTCTCCTCGTCGGTGAACATCGCCGGGGTGGATGTGAAGAACACCGTCTTCATCTGGATCGCTCTGGTTGCTGTGGCGTCCTGGGTGCTGCTGCGCACCAAGGTCGGCAACTGGATCTTCGCCGTCGGCGGCGACGCCAACGCCGCCCGCGCCGTCGGCGTCCCCGTCAAGGCGACCAAGATCGGCCTCTTCATGGCGGTCGGGTTTTGCGGCTGGATCCTGGGCATGCACAACCTGTTCGCCTTTGACGCCGTCCAGTCCGGCGAGGGCGTGGGCAACGAATTCCTCTACATCATCGCCGCAGTTATCGGCGGCTGCCTGCTCACCGGTGGCTATGGTTCGGCCGTGGGCGGCGCGATCGGCGCCTTTATTTTCGGCATGGCCAACAAGGGCATCGTCTACGCCCAGTGGAACCCGGACTGGTTCAAGTTCTTCCTGGGCCTGATGCTTCTCCTGGCCACCATCGTGAACCTGATCGTCAAGCGCCGCGCAGATTCAAGTAAAGGCTGAATATCATGAACGCCAAGCAGATCGACCAGCAACAGCTCCTCAAAGACGAAAAAGATCCACTCACCCACACCCCGGTGCACCTGCTCTCGCTGGAGAAGGTGGGCAAGCACTACGGCAACATCGTTGCCCTGACCGACGTCACCATGGCCGTGGACAACGGCCGCGTCACCTGCGTCCTGGGTGACAACGGCGCCGGCAAGTCAACGCTGATCAAGATCGTTGCAGGCCTGCACCGGCACGACGAAGGCGTGCTCCACGTCATGGGCGAGGAACGGAAATTCGATTCTCCCAGGGACGCGCTGGATGCCGGCATTGCCACGGTCTACCAGGACCTCGCCGTCGTTCCCCTGATGCCCATCTGGCGCAACTTCTTCCTCGGTTCCGAGCTGACGTCCGGTTTTGGCCCGTTCAAGAGCCTGGACGTTCAAAAGATGAAGGACATCACCAAAAAGGAACTTGCCGAGATGGGCATCGACCTGCGCGATGTGGAGCAGCCCATCGGCCAGCTCTCCGGCGGTGAACGCCAGTGCGTCGCGATCGCACGCGCCGTCTACTTCGGCGCCAAGGTCCTGATCTTGGACGAACCGACGGCCGCCCTGGGCGTGAAGCAGTCCGGCGTCGTCCTGCGCTACATCCTGCAGGCCCGCGACCGCGGACTGGGCGTCATCTTCATCACCCACAACCCCCACCATGCCTTCCCCGTCGGGGACCGGTTCCTGCTTCTCAAGCGCGGCAAATCCATCGGTTACTACGACAAGAAGGACATCACCCTCGACGAACTCACCGCCCAGATGGCCGGCGGCGCCGAACTCGCCGAACTCGCCCACGAGCTCGAACAGCTCGGCGGCCACGGCGACGTCGTCAAGGAAGTCCAGGCCGAAGTCGCCGGCACCGCAAGCCAGCTGCCGGCATGACCCCTGAAATCGGACTGACAACCAAGCAAAAGGAAAGCATGAAGGACATAACGCTCGGGCTCGTCGGCGTCGGCCGCATCGGGGTGATGCACGCCGGCAACATCGCGTCGCTGAACAGCGTGCTGCAGCCGCAGGGGATCAACGTCCGGCTCAGGCTGACGGATGTTGCCGCGGACCACGCCCGCACCATCGCCCTGGGTCTGGGCGCGGAGTTCCTGCCGTCTGTGGAGGAGCTGATCGGATCGGGGATCGACGGCCTGGTCATCGCCACCGGCACGGGCACGCACCCGAAGCTGATCAGGGCGGGCGTGGACGCCGGCATTCCGGTGTTCTGCGAGAAGCCGGTAGCCATGAACGTGGCGGATTCGCTGCCCGTCCTGGACTACATCCGGGCAAATCAGGGAACCGTCCAGATCGGGCACCAGCGGCGGTTCGACGCCGGCTATCTCGAGGCCAAGCGCGCCTTCGAGGCAGGCGAGCTTGGCTGGATCCACTCGCTGCGCGCCGTCACCTGTGACATGGCGCCGCCGCCCGTGGAGTTCCTGGCGACCTCGGGCGGGTTGTTCCGCGACTGCTCAGTCCATGATTTTGACATTCTGCGCTGGCTCACCGGCCGGGAAATCGTGGAGGTCTATGCCAAGGGCTCCAACAACGGGGACCCCGCCATCGGGGCAGTGGGGGACGTGGACACCGCACTTGCCGTGGTGACGTTCGACGACGGCACGCTGGGTTCCGTAGGGGCCTCCCGCTACAACGGGGCCGGGCACGACGTCCGCCTGGAAATCCAGGGTTCGGCCGGTTCCCTCATGGTGGGCCTTGACGAGAAATCAGCAGTGACCTCCGCGGAAGCCGGGATTGGGTTCCCGTCGGGAGCCTCCCACAAAACCTTCGCGGAGCGCTTCGACCAGGCCTACCGCTCCGAGGTGGAGGCCTTCGTGGAGCTGGTGCTCGGCCGGCGGGAAAACCCCTGCACGCCGGAAGACGCCGTGGCGGCCTCCCGGGTTGCTGACGCCGCCCAAGAGTCGCTCGAAACCGGGCTGCCCGTGCGGCTGGCTGCCGCCGTGGCACTCTAAGGGCGGAGCTTCCCTGGACGGAGCTTCTCAGGGTGGTGCCGGAAACCGGCAGGCTAGCGGTTTCGCCGGCAGACGTCCACGAAGGCGCGGAACGGCGCCAGCCGCTGGACCTCTGGCAGTTCGACCGCCTCGGGATGCCACTGGACCGAGGCCACCCACCGCTCAGGGTCCTCAAGTGCCTCCACGGTGCCGTCCTCCGCCACCGCGGTCACCACCAGGCCTGGTGCCACCTGCGCCACGGCCTGGTGGTGGCCCGACGCGATCTTCACGCTGCCTGCACCTGAGATGCCGGGGACGGGATCTGCGACGGCGCCGTACAGACGCGCCACCTTGGAGCCCGGCGTCATCGCCACGTCGTGCCAAGCCCACAGTCCGCCGCCTTCAGCGGGGCTGTCGCGGTGCGGCACGGTGCCCGGTGCCATGTCCTGAATCAGCGTTCCGCCGTAAAGGACGTTGAGCAGCTGGTGGCCGCGGCAGATGCCCAGCAGGGGGAGCCCTGCGTCGATTGCCTGGCGCGCCACCGCAATGTCCAGCCTGTCCTGTTCCGGGTTGACGTCGTAGCAGGTGCCGCCCGGAACTTCGCCGTAGAGCCGCGGGTCGAGGTCGCCGCCGCCGGGGAGTACGACGCCGTCGAGCGCCTCAGGCGCGCCGGCGCGCCTGCCGCCGTCGAGCACGCCGCCCTCCACCAGATCGGGGGTCAGCAGCACCGGTTCGCCGCCGCCGTCGCGCACGAGGTCCACGATGTAATCGAAGAGGCCGTTGGCCTCCGCCACCCGGGCGTCTGGATCGGCTGAACTGCTGAGCCGGACAGGGATGCCGATGCGCGGGCTGCCGGCAGTCGATGAACTCTGCATGCTCAAATTCTGCACCAATTTTTAGCGGCTAGGCTGGCCGGATGAACAACCGATATCTCGTGTCCAGGGACCGCTTCATCGCCGCCGCGCCGGCCCGGATCTTCGAGGTCCTGGCCACTCCGGCCCTGCACAGCGAAATCGACGGTTCGGGCACGGTGAGGGGCACCCAGCCCCGCGGCCCAGAACGGCTTGGGCCGGGGGTTGAGTTTGGTATGGAAATGAACGTCAAGGTGGACTACAAGATTCTGAACACCGTGACGGAATTCGAAGAAGGGCGCAGGATCGGCTGGCGCCACTTCTACGGGCATGTCTGGCGCTACCTGCTGGAGCCGGCCACGGACGCGGCCGGAATCCCCGGCACGCTTGTCACAGAGCAGTGGGACGCACGCCAGGTCCGCGGCAAGTTCTTCCTCCGGCTGGCAGGGTACCTCCGGCGCCACCCCGACAATATCGAAAACACCCTCGCCAGGTTGGATACCTACGTTTCGGACTCATACGCTGCCGGCCGACGCACTGCCGGCTGACGCGTAGCCGACTGACGTTCAGCCGGGGCATTTTCCGCGGTCCGCCGCCGTTTCTGTAGTGTTAGGCCCATCGAGGGCAGCATGCAAGGCGAAAGTGGGTCGTTCCAATGGGTCGCAGGACACTGGTTGACGACCTCGTCGACGGCCTGCTGGACGACATCCTTGACGGCAGGCTGAAGCCGCACGATGCGCTGCCCCCGGAGGCCGACATCGCCAAGGCCTACGACGTCAGCCGCCTGACGGTCCGCGAGGCGCTCAAGGCCCTGCGGGCGCAGAACATCCTTTACGTCAAGGCGGGCCGCGGAACCTTCGTGAATCCCGCGGACAACTGGACCGGCCTTGACGCGATCATCAAGGCGGCGTCATACGGCAACGCCGAGGACCAGGTCTCCAGGGGGCTCATTGAGGTGCGGCGCATGGTGGAGACCGGCGCGGCCGCGCTCGCCGCCAGGCGCCACACGCCGGAGCACGCCGAGGACATGCGCCGGTCGATCGCCGACATGAAGCGGTTTCACGAATCCGGCGACCTTGACGGCTTCGTGACCGCGGACATCGCGTTCCATGACGTGGTGCTGAAGGCTTCGGGCAACCCGTTCGTGCGTGCCTTGCTCGCCCAGCTCGGCCAGTCCCTGTACCGCGCCCGCCGCGAGACTTCCGCGGTCGAGGAGATCCAGCGCCACGCCATCGCCTTTCACCAGCGCGTGCTGGACAGCATCCTCACCGGCGACTCCGAGCTTGCCCGCCGGGCGATGGACGAGCATATGGACCAGACGTTCGAGGACTACGAACGCTACGTCCACGGCACGAAGTCCTGAGCTGAACCCACCGGCCTTGACGTAATGCGCGTCACCCTTCTATGCTTTTGCTCATGTTCTTCCGTCAGATGTCTGACATCAGATTCAAATAAGAATCAAAAAACGCTCTGATCTGGAGCGGACAGAACCCCCCATAAAAGCATCGGATTCCTCCGCGCGAAGCCGCCGGCCCGGAACCGTCAGATAGAAGGTCGATGATGACTTCATTAACCACAAAGTCCGGACTCGGCGAGCTTGGCGACCGCACACTCCGCAAAGTCCGCCGCCGCGTCATGCCCCTGATCGTTCTCCTGTACTTCGTTGCGTACCTTGACCGCAACAACGTGGGCTTCGCCAAGCTCACCATGAGTGAGGACATCGGCCTCACCTCTGCAGCCTACGGGCTGGGCGCAGGCATCTTCTTCCTCGGCTACGCGCTGCTCGAAATCCCGAGCAACGCCGGAATGTACCGGTTCGGAGCCCGCAAGTGGCTGGCCCGCATCCTCATCACGTGGGGCATATTCGCCGCGGCCATGTGCCTCGTGAACGGTGAGACCACCTACTACATCATCCGGTTCCTGCTGGGCGCCGCTGAGGCAGGGTTCTTCCCCGCCATCCTGTTCTACCTGACCCTGTGGTTCCCCGCAGCGCAGCGCGTCACCGTGCTGGGCATCTTCATCCTCGCCCAGCCGGTCTCCAACGCCCTCGGCGCCCCGGTTTCCGGCCTGCTGCTCCAGATGGACGGAGTCCTCGGACTGCACGGCTGGCAGTGGCTCTACATCCTCGAAGGCATCCCGGCCATCCTCCTCGGCCTGCTCACCCCGATCCTCATGACGGACCGTCCGCGGGACGCCAAGTGGCTCAACAACGACGAGCGCGAATGGCTCGCCACCACCATGGACGCCGAACTGGCGGCCAAGTCCCAGGGCGGCAGCCATAACTTCCTGGCCGGCCTCAAGGACAAGCGCACCCTGGTCTACTCTGCCCTGTACTTCGGCCTGGTCTGCGGCATCTACGGTCTGGGCCTCTGGATGCCCACCATCGTTGCCGCGCTGGGCAAGTTCTCCACCGCGGAGGTCGGGTTTATCGTCCTCATTCCGTACGCCATCGCAGCGGTGTTCGTGTACTTCTGGAGCAAGCGTGCAGACAAGACCGGCAAGCGGGCCTGGCACAGCGCGGTCAGCATGGTGCTCGCCGGCGTGGGCCTGCTGGCCGCAGGCTACCTGCTCCCGATCAACCCGGTTCTGGCACTCATCGGCCTGACGGTCTCGGCCATGGGCATTTACGGCGCCATCGCCCCCTTCCTGTCCATGCCGTCCGCGGCGCTGACCGGTGCGGCAGCAGCCTCCGGCCTTGCCATGGTCAACTCCCTCGGAAACCTCGGCGGCTTCGTGGCCCCCTATGCGGTCGGACTCCTCAAGGACGCCACCGGCAACAACCAGAGCGGTCTGTTGTTCCTGTCCTTCTGCCTCTGCGTCACGGCGGTCGCCACGTACTTCTATGCGCGGAAGCGCCCCGAAGGCGATGCCGCTCTGGACCCCGCCGTCGCAGCTGCAGCCAAAGCCACCATCTCCCGCTAAGAACCACCCAGCGAACCACACGAAGGAATATCTGCAATGAGCTCAACCACTGCTTTCCCCGCCGACCGCACAGTCGTGCTGACCGGTGCGGCCTCCGCCCGCGGCATCGGCCGCGCAGCTGCCGACCGCATGGCCAGCGAGGGCTGGTCCATCGCGATCCTGGACATCAACGCCGAAGACGCGAAGGCCGCAGCTGCAGAGATTGGCTCCAACCGTGCGGTGAAGGCCATCGGTGTCGGCGCGGACGTCTCCGACGCTGCCTCGGTGGACCGTGCGATCAGCGAAATCGAAGAGTCGCTGCCGCCGATCGTGGCCCTGGCCAACCTCGCGGGCATCAGCTCTCCGACGACGTTCATGGAAACCACCGTGGAGGAGTGGGACAAGGTTTTCGCGATCAACATGCGTGGGACGTTCATCGTCTCCCAGCGTGTCCTCAAGGGCATGATCGAGCGCAAACTCGGACGCATCGTGAGCATTTCCTCGATCTCGGCGCAGCGCGGCGGCGGCACCTACTCCAAGGTTGCCTACAGCGCCTCCAAGGCCGGCATCATCGGATTCACCCGGGCGCTGGCCCGTGAGGTGGGCGAGTTTGGCGTGACCGTCAACGCCATCGCCCCCGGCCCTATCGACACCGACATCATGGGCGGCACGCTGTCCGATGAGCGCAAGGCGCAGATGTCCGAAGGCATCATGATGGGGCGCGTCGGCACCCGGGAAGAGGTTGCTGCACTCATCTCCTTCCTGCTGGGCCAGGACTCCGGCTACATCACCGCCGCCACCTATGACATCAACGGCGGTCTCCAGGTCTCCTGACCTGATCCCACCAGCAACACCGGAAGTGCCCCGCAGCCCGCTGCGGGGCACTTCCGCGTTCCAGCCCGCTTGGCTGGCTCGGCTCGCACGGCCCGCTTCGCTGGCACGGCCCGCTTCGCTGGCACGGCCCGCTTCGCTGGAACAGCCCGCTACGCTGGAACAGCCCGCTACGCTGGAACAGCCCGCTACGCTGGCACCATGAACCCCTCCGGCAGCCTGAACCCCAGCCCGCGGACCCTCGAGGTGGAGAGCGTCACCCGCTTTGACCAGCTCGTCAGCGCCGGAGCGAAGACCATGCATGGCTGGCACGCACAGTCCCTCGACCTGCGCGGCAGGGCTCCGGTCCTCGCCGCCATGGAGGCGGAAGGCGCCATCTTCATGGGCTGCACGTTCGATCCCGGGGTGGAAGACTCGCTCCGCCGGCGCGGTGCCCTGATATTTCCCAAGCTGGCCGGCGTGCCGTTCGATGCCTACCGCGGTGAGCTGTACACGCCCCAGGAGCTCTACGCCGGCATCCTGGACGTGCCGTACGAGGAAACGCGGGATGCCCTCGTGTACCAGTGGAGTATCCGCCCCGGCCAGCGCCGGCACCTCGATGCCACGCTGGCGGCTGCCCTGCATGACCACGCGATCGGCGACGCCCTGGAGGAGCTGGCCCGCTCCGTCCTGGGCGGGGGACGCGCCATCGTCGGGGTCATGGGCGGCCACGCGTCGCAGCGGGGAAGCGCGGGATTTGCCGAGGCCGCAACGCTGGGCAGGCTGCTGGCCCGCAGCGGCAGGATGGTGGCCACGGGCGGCGGCCCTGGGGCGATGGAGGCAGCAAACCTGGGCGCCTACCTCAGCGAGGCACCAGACCAGGATTTCCGGGGTGTTCTCACCGAACTGGCTTCCGTCCCCGGCTTCCGGCCCTCGGTGTCAGCGTGGGCACGGGCCGCGGCGGCCGTCGTCACGCGTTTCCCTCACGGAACGTCGTCGCTGGGCATCCCCACCTGGTTTTATGGCCACGAACCGCCCAACTTCTTCGCGACACACATTGCCAAGTACTTCGCCAACGCGGTCCGCGAGGCCGTCCTCCTGGAGCTGTGCAAGGGCGGCATCGTGTTCCTGCCGGGCTCGGCCGGGACCATCCAGGAGATCTTCCAGGATGCGTGCGAGAACTACTACGGTGCATCGGAAACCGTGACCCCCATGGTGCTGGTGGGACGGGAACACTGGGAGCGGCATCATCCGGCCTGGCCCATGCTGCAGAGCCTGGCTCACGGGAGGGCGATGGAGCAGCGGATCTTTTTGGTGGACAGCGTGGACGAGGCACTCGCGGTTTTGGGCAGCTGATGACTGGAGAGGCTGGGTCCTGAAAGCCGATCCCGCTTAGAGGTCCTTCCGGCACGGGGCCTTGCCAAGAGCCTGCAGTCCGCTGAGGTCCCCCGCCGCCAGACCGTCGGGCGCGCCGATCTCCGGGTACATCAGCTGAACGGGGTCATCCACGTGTTCAAGCCCCATGACGTGGCCGAGCTCGTGCAGGATGACGGCGGTGGCATATCCGGGACCGTCCGGACGGTTGAGTTCCGCGGCAATCTGCGGGGCGTCGAGCTCGAGGCTTCCGGTGACGAAGCTCTTGGGCCCGTCCCCATAGCTGTAGTGCGTGCTGCCCCCGGTGCCGATGATCTTGCCCTTGAGCCTGGGTGCCGCCCCCGGAGTGGTCCAGCTGATGAGCAGCGGAGCCCACCTCTCGCCGTAGGTCTCGGGCTGGTAGGGGGCGCGCGATTCCGAGGGCTGTTCGTCGGTGGCCCCGTCGTTGATGAAACGGATGCCCGTGGCCCGGGACACCGTCTCGATCGCCGCGGGGACCAGCCCGGCCGCGCCCTCCGGCGCCAGGCCGGCGTTCACTACGTAGTGCAGCGGCCGGCAGGGCGAATATCCAACCGGAGTGCCGTCGTCGTTGGTGGCCAGGAACTTATACGAATCACTCGGTTCCGGCGGGGGCGCCGGCGTTCCCAGCGGTGCTGCTGCCTCTTCGACGCCGGGCGGCGGTGCGCCTGCGGCCCGGCCGCCCGTGCCGGGCTGCCCTGCCTGGCCGGCCTCCTGCCCCTGGCCGGCCCCACCGGCCCGGTCCGTCTGCCCGGGCCTGGGCTGGGCAGGATGTCCGTTGCCGGCCCCGAGCCGGAACTCTAGGAGGCTGGCAAAACGGGGGTCCCCGTAGGCGAAGCCCGCCGCCACGAATGCTGCACACCCGATGGCGGTTATCAGGACGAGGTTGCGGATGAACCTGCTGGCTGCGCTGGCGGTCCCGGAATGGCGCGGGTGTTTCCGGTGCCGCTGCCCGCTATCCGTGTCACGGCGTTCATCGTCAGGTGCGCGCAGGCCGGTGTCTTCTCCGGCCGGCTCTTCTTCCACTACTGCGTCTCCCCGGCGCCGAGAGCTCCGGCCAGCCGCACTAGGCGATCACGGCGCCGAACGCCATGCCCAACACGTAGGTGACTCCGGCTGCTCCCAGCCCGATGGCCAACTGGCGAAGACCGCGGGTCAGGGGAGAGGTGCCGGAAAGGAGACCGACGACGCCACCCGTCGCCAGCAGCGCCATGCCCACCAGCACGGCGGCCACCACGAGCGCGCCCACGCCGGTCATGCCGAACAGGAAGGGAATGACGGGGACGATCGCGCCGGAGGCGAAGAAGCAGAAACTGGACAGCGCGGCGCCCCAGGCGGTGCCCACGGCCTCGTGCTGATCCTCGGTCTCCGGGAGCTCGGGCTGGAGCGAGAGGCTCGGGTCGCAGTCGCAGCTGAAGAGGCCCATCCGCTCGGCCACCCGGTGTTCCGCGGCCTCGCGGGACATGCCCCGGGCCAGATAGACCAGCAGGAGCTCGTTGTGCTCAATATCCAGCTGCGGCGCCGCGGCGAGCGTCACCTGTGTGGGTCGCGTGGCGGCCAGAAGCTCACGCTGCGAACGGACGGAGACGAATTCGCCCGCGCCCATGGAGAACGCGCCGGCCAGCAGGCCGGCGATGCCGCTCAGCAGAACCACGGTGCTGGCCACGCCGGTGGCGGCCATGCCCATTACGAGCGACAGGTTGCTGACGAGGCCGTCGTTGGCGCCGAAAACGGCCGCCCGGAAGGTTCCGGCCAGCCGGTTGCGGCCCCGCGTGGCCAGGCCGCGCACCACTTCCTCATGAATCTGTTCGTCCGCCGCCATGGCCGGAGTGGCGGAGGGCTCCTTGGTGTAGGGGGAGCGGCCCTCGGCACGCTGGGCCAGGGCCAACACGAAAACGGAACCGAAGTGCCGGGCAAGGAGGCCCAGCAGCCGGCTGCGGGCGGAGGCGCGGCGCGGCTTGCCCGCGTGCTCGCCGAGGAGCTTGAGCCAGTGGGCTTCGTGGCGTCCCTCGGCCTCGGCGAGGGCCAGGAGGATGGCCCGTTCTTCGCCGGAGCGGCTTTGCGCGAGGTCCCGGTAGACGGCAGCCTCGGCGCGTTCGTCGGCCAGATACTGGCGCCAGCGTTTCACGTCCGCTGCGTTTGGGGTACCGGCGGGCGATGCGTGTGCGGCCGGGCTGGTTTCGCTGTGGCGGTCAGATTTTGCGTGCTGAGACACGGGAACTCCTGGGCTAGATGAGGCATGGTTCGGCCCCATTGCAACGACCAGCTTACCCCGCAATTCCGCGGATTTTCGGCCGGTATTCCTCAGGCGGAAATTTAGGGACCCCGTAAATGCGCGGTTCCGAGAACGGTTTCCTGACGCTCTGCCGCGGGGCCCTTGACCGTCCACAAGGGTGGTGATCTGATGAAAACGTGCCTCGTTGACGGAGGGCACGGAAGTCCAATCACACGGAGGTCTGCATCATGAACACCACCGGATCACGCCCCGAGCCCGACGCCCGCCACACACTGGAATCCGACCCCGCCTACGATTTCGCCGAGGACGCGCCGGTCGACGAAGACTGGGATACCGAGGACGAGTTCATCGACTCCGAGGAGAGAGTTGTTCCCGTCGCGCCGGAAGCCGTTGACGACGACGAGCGGGTGGTGTCGTTGGATGCCGACGAATTCCGCGGGGACGAAGGCTACGAAGAATAAGGACACGCGCTCAAACCCCGGCGCTTAGAGCCGAACGCTTAAACCCCGACGGCGGTGACTTCCCCGCGAAGGGAAGGCACCGCCGTCGTGATTAATTCAGTTTGCCTAATGCGCCGCGTGGCTGGCTACCGGGTGAGCCTCCAGGGACAGTTCCTCGGACACGGCTCCGGCGACGCGCTTGTCCCACGCTTCGCGGACTTCGGGATCCGTGGGTGGCGTGAGTACGGATATCACCAAGTACACTGCCAGCGAGGCCCCAAGGCCCCAGTAGATGGGATCGTTGGCGTAGACGCCGTCCTCGCTCGGGATGATTCCCGTGGCATACATGATCAGCAGGCCAAGGGTCAGGACCGAGCCCACGGCCATGGACCAGGCGGCGGCGATGCCGGTGCCGCGCTTCCAGACCAGGCCGCCGAGGATGGCTACCAGCAGGCCGCCCACCAGGATGTCATAGGCGATGGTCAGGGCCACCACGACGTCCTGGGCTGCCATGGAGATCAGCACCGCCACGATGCCCAGGCCAAGGACCCAGTAACGGTTGGCCTTGACGTCGTGCTCGGGGTTTTCGGTGTCGTCGGTGTTGATCGTCTTGCCGAACCAGCTGGCCACGAACGGCACAACGTCAGCGCGGGCCACCGTTGCCGCAGCGATGAGGGCGCCGGAGGCGGTGGACATCATGGCGGCGACGGCTGCGGCCATGACCAGGCCGCCGATGCCGATCGGCAGGATGTGGGTGGCAACCTCGGCGTAGACAACGTCCTTGCCGAGATTGGCGACGTCGATGTCGGGCAGGGCCACACGGGCGGCCAGGCCGATCAACGCGCCGGCGACGCCGTACAGGATGCAATAGACACCTGCGGTGGCGCCGCCCCAGCGGGCCACGGTGGGGGTCTTGGCGGTGAAGACGCGCTGCCAGATGTCCTGGCCGATCAGCAGGCCAAGGGTGTACACCACGAAGTACGTGATGATGGTCTGCACGCCGATGCCGTCGAGCTGGAAGAAGCTCGCGTCAACGCGGGCACGGATGCCGTCGAGGCCGCCCGCGGCGTTAAGGACGAACGGGAGCATGAGGAAGAAGATGCCCACCGTCTTGATGATGAACTGCACCTGGTCGGCGAGGGTGATGGACCACATGCCTCCGATGGTGGAGTACACCAGCACAATGGCGCCGCCGACGGCGATGGCGAGCCAGCGCTCCCAGCCGAACAGGACCACGAAGATGGTGGCGTAGGCGCCCGTGGAGGTGGCGCAGAGCATCAGGGTGTAAGCCAGCATGACGATGCCGGAGGTCTGGGTGGCGCGCTGGCCGTAGCGCAGGCTCAGCATCTGGGAGACCGTGTAGATCTTCAGCCGCTGGAGGGTCCCGGCAAAGAGCAGGCTCAGCAGGAGCACACCCGCGCCGATTGCGACGACAAGCCACATGCCGGAGATGCCGAACTTGTAGCCGAGGCCCACGCCGCCCACCGTTGAGGCGCCGCCGAGCACGACGGCGGCCATGGTTCCGGTGTAAAGGAGCGGGCCCAGCCTGCGGCCGGCCACCAGGTAGTCACTGTTGTTCTTGGTGCGGGACTTGCCCCACCAGCCGAAGGCCAGCATCGCGGCGAGGTACACCACCACGATGGCAATATTGACGAAGTTTGCGTCCATGATTCTTGGGGCTCCTCGGAGCTCTGGCAGCTTTACGGTAATCCGGAGCGCAGTTGGGGTACGCGGTTTGGGCTGCTCTAAAGGGGAAAACTGAAGGGATCGAGCTCTGTTGCTTCGCATGCAACAGTTGTTGCCAACAAGCGTAGGGTGTGATCGGAGTAACAGTCAAGACGCAATCTTCTGTGACGCGGTTCCCGGGCCGTCGGATCGGCGGGGTGCCGCTAGTATGGCTCCAAAGATGGGGCCGAGCGGCCGGCCGTGAAAGGTTCGTAAATGAAGGCACTTCCAGTTGAGCCGAGCAATGTTCCGGTTGCCATCGGTTCAAGAATCCGTGCCGCCCGACAGTCGCAGCGGCTCACAATTGAACAGGTGGCGGATGCCACCGGGCTGACCAAGGGCTTCCTGAGCCGGGTCGAGCGGGACCTCACCTCGCCCTCTGTCGCCTCGCTGGTGACCCTGTGCCAGGTCCTCTCCATTTCCATTGGCGACCTGTTTGCCGCGCCTGAAACCCACCTCACAAAGCGCGACGCCGGCCCCCGCATTTCGCTGGGCGGCGAAGGGATCGTTGAGCGGCTGCTGACCGCTCGGTCGGAGCGGCGCGTTCAAATCATCCAGGCCGTCATCGAGCCGCTGGGCCGCGGCGAGTCCGAGCTCTACGCTGTTGATTGCGACGTCGATGTGCTCCATGTCATTAAGGGCACCATCAAGCTCATCCTCACCAATGAGGAGTATGAGCTCAACACCGGGGATACCGTCACGTTTCCGGGGCGCGAACCCCACACTTGGGTGAATCCCACAAACGAGGCCGTCGAGGTCCTCTGGGTCCTGGTTCCCGCCGCCAGCCGCTAGGAGCGTGGCGCGGGTCTGACGCTTGATGCGGACCGCTGGCTGAGGCGGACTGCTGCCGCCTGCTCCAGCGGTGCCTGCCGGCGGCGTGGTGAGATGTACGTCACATTCCGGACATCTCCCGTACACGCGTAATTCACACCCGGAGCCCGCCTGTTACATGCCCGCAAAGCAGAATGCTGCCAGCGGAAACACGGGTTTTGTAGTCTCGGCCCGGGGAATTCGAAACAGTCTGGCTATCGACCGGTCACGGTCTCGCAGGTCTCGCCACATGCACGCCTCCGGGCGGCAAATCCGAGGAAGGCTCCCGCGATGGATCATCTTTTTCTCTCTGTAAGGCTCGAAACAGACCCGCTTGCCCTGGATCCTGGCGCGACCGCCTGGATGCTGGCGGCCTCGGCGCTGGTGCTCCTGATGACACCCGGCCTGGCCTTCTTCTATGGCGGCCTGGTGCGGATGAAGTCAGTCCTGAACATCATGATGATGAGCTTTGGCGCCATGGGCGTGGTGGCCGTCGTCTGGGCGCTCTGGGGCTATGGGCTGGCGTTCGGCCCGGACACGTTGGGCGGCTGGGTCGGCGACCCGTTCGCCAACTTCGGCCTCGCCGGCCTGACAACTACGATCGGAACCAAGGCGGCCGGCCTTCCTGACATGGTGTTTATCGGCTTCCAGGCCACTTTTGCGATCATCACCGTCGCCCTGATCAGCGGCGCCGTGGCCGAACGGGTCCGGTTTGGGCCCTGGCTCCTGTTCTCGGCGCTCTGGGTGACCCTTGTTTATTCGCCGATTGCCCACTGGGTGTGGGGCGGCGGTATCTTCGGTGCGGAGGGCATCATCGGCA
Source organism: Arthrobacter sp. 05T444 (assembly GCF_056395905.1). Lineage (NCBI taxonomy): Bacteria > Bacillati > Actinomycetota > Actinomycetes > Micrococcales > Micrococcaceae > Arthrobacter > Arthrobacter sp. 05T444. The sequence goes on along the minus strand of NZ_JBFTKK010000016.1, from coordinate 7,289 downwards.
GCAAGATCGCGGCCCTGGATTTTGCCGGCGGCACCGTTGTCCACATGAATGCGGGCATGGCCGGCCTCATGCTGGCAGTGGTCCTCGGCAAGCGACTCGGCTTCATGAGGGACCCGAACATCCGTCCCCACAACCTCCCGTTTGTCATGCTCGGTGCGGGTCTGTTGTGGTTCGGCTGGTTCGGCTTCAATGCAGGATCCGAGCTGACGGCCGATGCCACTGCAGGCCTTGCCTGGACCAACACGCTGCTGGCAACCAGTGCCGCGCTCCTCGGCTGGCTGCTCGTGGAAAGGCTCCGCGACGGACATGCCACCTCTCTCGGGGCTGCCTCGGGTGCCGTTGCCGGGCTGGTGGCGATCACGCCGGCCTGCGGTTTCGTGGACCCGATGGCCTCCATTGCCATCGGTGCCGTGGCCGGCGGAGTGTGTGCCCTTGCTGTGGCTCTCAAGTTCAGGGTTGGGCTGGACGATTCCCTGGACGTCGTGGCAGTGCACTTCATCGGCGGGCTCTGGGGGACGCTGTCGCTCGGGTTCTTCGCCGTTCCGTCGTCTAAGACCGGGGGTGGACTGTTCTATGGCGGCGGACTCGCGCAGTTCTGGCCACAAATACTGACCGCGCTGATCGTCACCGCCTGGACAGCGGTCATGACCACGCTGATTGGGCTTGCCATCCACAAGACGATGGGGATGCGCGTTACCGATGCGGACGAACGTTCCGGCATCGACGTCACGGAGCACGCGGAGACAGCCTACGAACTGGCCATGGTGGGCGGCAGCTTCCACCCGGGTGAACATCGCGGCGCTGGCGCCGCTTCCTCGCCCGGAGGCAGCATGGCCGCTGATCCGGTCCGGGAAGCCGAGGCTGCCCGCGGCGGTGTCCCGCAGTGAAGCTCGTGACGGCCATTGTCCGTCCGGACAGGATCGGCGCCGTACGCGATGCCCTTGAGCGCTTCGGGGTAAACGGCATGACGGTCAGCCAGGCGAATGGCTACGGCCAGCAGCGCGGCCATGTTGAGGTCTTCCGCGGGGCTGAATACACCTCGGATCTTGTGCAGAAAATCCGCGTCGAGGTCTTGGTAACCGAGGATGCCGCCGACGGGGTGGTGGCCGCCATCATGTCCGGGGCGCGGACGGGGCGGTTTGGCGACGGCAAGATCTGGACCCTTGCGGTGCGTGACGCCGTCAGGGTGCGAACGGGGGAGCGGGGGGAAGCGGCAATCCGCTGAGGCGCGGGGCGCGCGCGGGGTAGGGCTAATTTGTAAACATATGATGCGCATTAGGCAACTTCGAGTGTATGATGGCTGTCACACCCACCTTTCATCCTCGAAGGAGAGGCGTTCCTTTGGAAGAGCTGCGCATCGAAGCCAACGGCAACCTTGGCCCCATCGATTCATCCCGTATTCCCCGCTACGCAGGAGCGGCCACGTATGCCCGGCTGCCCCGTTTGGACCAGGTACCCAAGGCGGACATCACGGTGGTCGGGGTCCCCTTCGACTCCGGAGTTTCCTACCGCCCAGGCGCCCGCTTCGGCGCCAACCACGTCCGCGAGGCCAGCCGTCTGCTGCGCCCGTACAACCCGGCCTGGGATGTCAGCCCGTTTGAGAACTGCCAGGTGGCTGACGCCGGCGACATGGCCGTCAATCCGTTCAACATCAACGAGGCCATCGAGACTATCCAGCAGAACGCCCTGGACCTGACTTCGTCCGGCAGCAAACTGCTGACTCTCGGCGGTGACCACACCATCGCCCTGCCGTTGCTGCGCGCCGCCGCCGAACGCGCCGGCGGCCCCGTCGCCATGCTGCACTTCGACGCACACCTGGACACCTGGGACACCTACTTCGGCGCTGAATACACACACGGCACCCCGTTCCGGCGGGCAGTGGAGGAAGGCATCCTGGACACCGAGGCCATCAGCCACATCGGTACCCGCGGCCCGCTGTACGGCAAGAAGGATCTCGACGACGACCACCGCTTCGGGTTCGGAATCGTCACGTCCGCAGACGTCTACTATCAGGGCGTGCTCGAGACCGTGGCCAAGGTCCGGGACCGCATCGGTAACCGCCCGCTGTACATCTCCGTGGACATCGACGTCCTTGACCCAGCCCACGCGCCCGGCACCGGAACCCCCGAGGCCGGCGGCATCACCAGCCGGGAGCTGTTGGAGATCATCCGCGGCTTCCGCGGCATGAACCTCGTGGGAGCCGACGTCGTTGAGGTCGCCCCCGCGTACGACCACGCGGAAATCACCGGCGTCGCGGCCAGCCATGTCGCCTACGAACTGGTGACCCTGATGGCCGACAATGCCGTTGAGGGAAACCGCTTCGGAACCGATAACGGCTACGCCGCCCAGGCGCTGGGCCAGGAAGCGCGGCGTCCGGCCGGGTTCTCCGCCCCCGGGGCAGACAACCGGGCCAGCGGGCGCATCGAAATCTCTGAGGCTGCCGGGGCGGTCAAGTGATCGACTTCGATCCCGGCACGGCAGCCCCCACAAAAGGGACCGGCGTCCGCAACGGCGGGGATCTCGTCGTCGAGACCCTCGAAGCGCTGGGTGCGAAGACGGTCTTTGGCATTCCCGGCCAGCATGCGCTGGGCCTGTTCGACGCGATGGGCCGCGGGAACCTGCAGTTCGTGTCCTCTCGCGTGGAAAATAACAGTGCCTTCGCCGCAGACGGTTATTCGCGTGCAACCGGCGAGGTCGGCGTACTGTTCCTGTCCACGGGTCCCGGCGCGCTGACGTCCCTGGCCGGCCTGCAGGAGGCCTATGCCACCGGCGTGCCGATGGTGGTCATTGCCAGCCAAATCCCGCTGGAGGGACTGGGTGCGCGCCGCAAGGGGATGCTGCACCAGCTCGATGACCAGAAGGCCTCGGCCGCGAACGTCACCAAGAGCCAGCGCCTGATCCAGCACGCCTCCGGTATTCCCTCCGCTATCCAGGACGCGTGGACCGAGGCGATCTCCTCACCACAGGGTCCCGTCTGGCTTGAGGTCCCGCAGAACGTGCTCCTCGACCCCATCATGGTGCCTCCCGTCGAGGACGCGCTCGCCGAAGCGGCGGACAACCCGCCGCGCGTTGAACTGGTCCGCGAAGCGGTTAAATGGCTGTCCACGGCGGAACGTCCGGCCATCATCGCCGGCGGCGGGACGCGACGGGGCCGGGCGGAGAAATCCCTGCTCTCCCTTGCGGAGAAGCTGCGCGCCCCCGTGATCTGTACTCCCGGCGGCAACGGGGCTTTCCCCTGGAGCCATGAGCTGTCGCTGCAGTCCTGGATCGAGGACAGGCACATGACGGACCTCCTCGAGGACGCGGACGTCCTGATCGTCGTCGGCTCCTCGCTGGGTGAGGTCACGTCTAACTACTTCACCTTTGAGCCGCGCGGCCGGATCATCCAGATCGACGCCGAACCCCGCGTGCTGGAGTCCAACCGGCCCGGGCTCGGTATCAGGGCCGACGCCGGACAGGCCCTCGCGGCCCTCGACGAGGCCCTTACGGAGCCGCACGGCGAGCGCGCCAGCTGGCACGGGACCTCGCCCGAGGACCTGGTCCGGGAGTCCCTGGCCAAGGTCAAGGGGCGGCTGGAATCCCAGGACCTCGGCAAGGAACTGAAGTTCATGGCTGACATCCGCGAGGCCGTCCCAGCGGCCATGCAGACGTTTTGGGACATGACCATCTCGGCCTACTGGGGCTGGAGCTGCTGGGACGCCCGGGAAGGGCAGTTCCATTCAGCGCAGGGCGCCGGCGGGCTGGGCTACGGGTTCCCAGCTGCGATCGGTGGGGCCGTGGGCCTGGAAACCGTGGGCACATCTGGCGGTTCGGCGCGGGTCCTGGCGGTATCGGGTGACGGTTCGGCCATGTACTCCATCTCGGAGTTGGCCACGGCCAAGCAGCACAACGTCCCGGTCACCTGGCTGATCGTGGACGACGGCGGCTACGGGATCCTGCGCGAGTACATGGTGGGCGCATTCGGCAAGGCCACGGCCACCGAACTCGCACGCCCCGACTTCGTGAAGCTCGCCGAGTCCTTCGGCGTGCCGGCCACGCGGGTGGCCCCGGAGAATGTGGGGGACGCGCTGAAGGCGGGCTTCGCCGCGGACGGCCCGAACGTCGTCGTCGTCGAAACCCTGCTTAAGATGTTCGGCCCGACCCACCTGGCCCTGTAACTCCGTACCCCCTCACGCAGCGCGAACGGATAGTTGAGGCCCATTTCCTAACGGATTTGGGGCCTCAACTATCCGTTCGCGCTGCTGCATTTAAGGCACGGCCGCCTCGCCCCCAACCTGCTTAGTTTCCCAAAGCAACTATTCTAAGTTATAGTTGCTTCAGGCAAACAAGTAGGAGTTGTCCAATCATGGCAGTTGAGCCGAACACCGCGGCCGAACTCGTGCGGCAGATCTTCGACCTCCAGCGGGCGGTCCGGTGCGTTGCGGTTGCAAATGCGCGCGGAACCGACACCGGCGTCGCGCTGCAGGGCGTCCTCCGGTTCGTGGGGGAGAAGGAATCACGCGCCACGCATCTGGCCGCGCGGCTGGGTGTCAGCGCCCCCGTCCTGAGCCGGCACATCGCCGAACTCGAGGATCTTGGCCTGGTGCACCGGAGGCCGGACCCGGAAGACGGCAGGGCCCAGCTCGTGGCCCTGACCAACGCCGGACGCGTCAAGCTTCTCGAAATCGAGGAGCACCGCACTGCCACCCTGCAGGGATACCTGCGGGAGTGGAGCCAGCAGGACGCCGCGGAGACGGCGAAAGTTCTCCGGAATCTTGCGGAATCCCTTCGGGAATCCGCCCGGGCAATGGCGGCCGGACCCATCACTACGTCTTCCACCCTTTAGGAGCAGATACATGGCAAGCCACGCTGCCGCTACCGGAACGGGCCCGTCGCGCGCTTCGGCCCACCCTCCGCAGGCCGCTATGACCCACCGGCAGATCATGGAGGCCCTGACCGGGCTCCTTGCCGCCTTCTTCACCGCGATCCTCAGCAGCACCATCGTTGCGAACGCGCTGCCCACCATCATGTCCGAGCTCAAGGGCACGCAGACGGACTTCGCCTGGGTGATCACGGCCGCGCTCCTGGCCAACGCCGCCACCACGCCCATCTGGGGCAAGCTCGCCGACCTGTTCGATAAAAAGCTCCTGGTCCAGCTCAGCATCGTGATCTTCGTGGCCGGCTCAGTGATGGCGGGCCTCTCGGAAACCATCCCGCTGCTGCTCACCGCGCGCGTCGTCCAGGGCATCGCCATGGGTGGCCTGACAGCCCTGGCCCAGGCCATCATCGGCTCCATGATTCCGCCCCGCGACCGCGGCAAGTACTCCGGTTACATGGGCGCCGTCATGGCCGTCGGCACGGCCGGCGGCCCACTGCTCGGCGGGTTCATCGTGGACAGCCCGCTGGGCTGGCGCTGGACGTTTTTCGTCTGCGTGCCGCTCGCCGTCGTCGCCCTGATCCTGCTGCAGATCACCCTGAAAATCCCGCACATCAAGCGTCCCGCGAAGATCGACTGGCTCGGGTCCATCCTCCTGACCTCCGGCGTCAGCCTGCTGCTGATCTGGGTATCGTTCGCGGGCAACCCGGACTACTACGACTGGTGGTCCTGGCAGTCTGCGCTCATGGTGGGCGGTGGCGTGCTGCTCCTGGCTCTGCTGGTGTTCGTGGAATCCAAGGTTGCCCAGCCCATCATCCCGCTCAAGATCATCTCCGACCGCACTACGGCCCTGGCCATCCTCGCCTCGGTCGCCGTGGGAGTGGCCATGTTCGGCTCCTCCACCTTCCTCGGCCAATATTTCCAGGTGGCACGCGGCGCCACGCCCACCGAGGCCGGCCTGCTCACCCTTCCCATGATCGCCGGCAACCTGATCGGTTCGGTGGTCTCGGGGCTGCTCATTAGCCGCACCGGCCTGTGGAAGCGCTACCTGATCGCCGGCTCCATTCTGCTGATCGGCGGACTGGGCCTGGGCGGGACGATGGACCACACCACGGAACTGTGGCAGGCCGGAATCTTCACGGCCATCCTCGGACTGGGCCTCGGCATGCTGATGCAGAACCTCGTTCTGGCTGTGCAAAACACTGTCAGCGCCCGTGACATCGGCACGGCGAGTGCGTCCGTGGCCTTCTTCCGCTCGGTCGGCGGCGCAATAGGTGTCTCTGTCCTCGGCGCCATCCTCGGCAACCGTGTCAAGGAACTCGCCGCCCAGGGCTTCGCCGAAGCCGGAATTCGGGTCAACGGCGGTTCGTCCGGGGCGAGCCTTGACCTCGCCGACATGCCCGCCCCGGTGCGCGACATTATGAGGGCGGCATATGGCGATGCAACGGCGGAAATCTTCCTGATCGCCGGCGGCATCGCGGTTGTGGCCCTCATTGCTGTGCTGTTCATCAAGGAGCAGCCGCTGCGACGCACCGTTGACATCCGGCCAGAGACTGCTGCCACCGATCAGGCCAGCGCTGAGCAGACGGCCCCTGCCGGGGAAGCCGTCACCGTGGAGGGTTCAGGCCCTTCGGACGGTGGAGCCCCTTCGAATGGTGCAGTTCCGGCCGACGATGATCTGGACCGTGAGTTCGTGGAGGTACTCAACCGCCAGCTCGCCAACGAGGGCGCCAGTCTTGGCAACCCAGGCCTTACCGGTCCCCGTGAATCCGTGCGGCAAGCAGCCGTGCCAGGACTGCGCGCCCTGGACGAGCCGCCGGCACGGGCCAGGACCATGCTCGCCGACATGCGGACGAGGCCCGAGGACATGGTTCCACTGATCCAGCAAACCCAAAAGCTGCTTGCGGAGCAGCAGCTTCAGCTCGCCACGGCCCTCAACTCCGTTGTCCAGCAGGCCGAGCAGCAGCGGATCATCGCCGAGGAACAGGCCAAAGTGAGCGAGCAGCTGACGTCGCTTCGCAAACAACTGGCCAAGGAGCGCAAGCTCCAGCGTGCCGCTGCGCATTACATCGCTTCACACGGCAAACACGCCAGCGAATAGGAAGCGGACCGGCGGACGCCCGCCGTGCTTTGAGGAGCAAAAGCAGGAGCCGGAGCATCAAAGCAGGAAGCCCGACGGCGGCGGGCACCTCGATGGGTAGCTGACCGGCCCGCTCGTCCCACCTCCGCAAACAAAGCGCGAACGAACACTTGATGCCATGGCGGTTTCTAGGGGTCGTTGCAAGACCTGTTGGTTAGGTGGTTAGTAGTAAAGCACGTAAACGCTCGGCTGGGGTTTCCCAGCCGAGCGTTTTACGTGGCCGGCCGTTGAGTTTCTGAGCGACGAGTTCGAGGTCTTCGGGACCGTAGACGGACAAATCCGTGCTCTTGGGGA
>NZ_JBFTKK010000015.1:0-101069 GCF_056395905.1 Arthrobacter sp. 05T444 | reverse complement strand
TCCGAGCGGCACCTCCCGGTGGACCGCTGGGTCAAGCCACAGGAATTCGTGGACCTCCAGCAGGAAGCGGACGAGATCGGCTTCCTCGGCGTCATGTCCGGACCCCTCGTCCGGTCCTCCTACCGTGCCGGCCGGCTCTGGGCCACCGCCATGCGCAAGAAAGGCTGGGAAATCCCCGCCGAACTGGCACACATCGAAAGCTCCGGCAGCACCCGCCAGGAAGCCAGCTCGCTGCTCGCAGCGCACTCCTAGCACCAGCCGTCTCCCTGCGGCAAAGGGCCGGACACCGGAGCTTCCGGCGTCCGGCCCTTTGTCGTAAATCACGTAGAATTAAGGCACTATGGCGAAATCCCCTGATTCCAGTAACGACACTCCGGCTCCTGTTGCCCGCAAGCGTGCCCTCTTCGCGCGCAAGCCGAAAGAGGCGAAGGCCCAGAAGCCCAACCGGCTCAAGCAGATAAGCGAAGTCTTCAACATGACCCGCCGCCACGATCCGATGGTTCCGTGGCTCATGCTGCTGGCGTTCCTGGGCGTTGTCGCCATCAGCCTCATCATTGGCCTGGTGCTGGAAAACTGGGTTACCGGCCTGATTATCGGCATCCCGCTGGGTCTGCTCGCGGCTACCTTCATCCTGTCGCGGCGCGCCGAACGTGCGGCTTTCGCCCAGATCGAGAATCAGCCCGGTGCATCCGGCGCTGCACTCAGCACGCTGAAGCGCGGCTGGATCACCGAGGAGCAGCCCGTGGCCGTTAACCCGCGGACCCAGGACGCCGTCTTCCGCGCCATCGGCCGACCCGGCGTCGTGCTCGTCAGCGAAGGCCCGACCCACCGGGTGAAGCCACTCCTGGATGCGGAGCGCAAGAAGCTGGCCCGGATTCTGCCCAACGTCACCATCCATGTGATCGAGAGCGGCCGCGGCGAGGGCCAGGTCCCCATCAGCCAGGTCGCGAAGAAGATGAACAAACTGAACAACGAACTGACCAAGATCGAGGTCAGCGCCGTTTCAAAGCGCATCTCGTCCCTGGGCACGAGGCTCCCCATTCCCAAGGGCATCGATCCCTACAAGGCCCGCCCCCAGCGCGGCCGCTAGCATTTTCCTGATCCGCCCCGGCGGCCGGACTTCCCTCCGGCAGCCGGGGCGTTTTCATTTGTCCGAAATACCGAGATACCACGTGAGGCCGGAGAGCTTGTGAATCCACCGTCAAGAAACACCGTCATCCGCATCTTTCGGATACTGGCCGTCGCCGAGGCATTCAGCTGGGCGGCCCTGCTGACAGGCATGTACCTCAAGTGGATCGCCAAAAGCAGCGAACTGGGCGTGGAAATTGCCGGGCCGGTTCACGGCGGACTTTTTATCGCCTACGGCGTTTGCGCCCTCTTCCTGTGGCGCATGCAGCGCTGGCCATTCTTCGTAGCGCTTTTCGCCGGCTTTTCGGCCGTCTTGCCTTTCACCACGGTTCTTTTTGAACAATGGGCGGGTCGCCGAGGTTACCTTGCGACGGCCGCGAGGGCGACGGCCCAGGGCAGCCGGCTCCGGGAGCCGGCTGCAGAAGAAACCGCGGACGTCTAGCTGGCTTCGGACCGTCTACATGCGGAGGAGCACAGTCCCCATGGCCTTGTCGTGGAGGCCGCGCTGGTCCGGATCGAAGATGACCGCGGGAACCACCAGGCAAAGCAGCAAGGTACGGACAAGGGCCGCCAGCGGTCCTGCGGGCGAGCCGCCGAGCCGTACCACCTGGATTCCCAGTGCGCGGTGGCCAATGCTGTAGCCAAGGGTTCCGATCAGCAGGATCTGTTCCGCGGCAAAGACGGCCAGTGTGGCCCATGAGTTGCCGGCAAAAAAGAAGTTGCTGATCAGCAGCGCGATGGTCCAGTCAATGGTGATTGCCAGGATTCTCCGCCCGGCCCGCGCGACGGACCCCGGACCCGACTCCGGCAGCCCGAGGCGCTCCCCCGGGTACTTGGAAATGCCGGATGTGTCCGGCCCGCTGAGCCAGGAGCCAATGTCTCTTCGATCTACCACTGTCCAAGTTTACCGGGGTGTCGCCCGGCCAATAACCGCCCAGAGTGTGGATGCGGATAGACCACAGTGTGGACACCGTATAGCGTTTACATATCAGGCGGTTCTGTAACCTGCCGGAAACAAAGCGGACACGGCCGGGAAATCCCGTGTCCCTAGGGTGGTAACAGTTGCTAGCGATCTGGGAGCGGGGGCACTTTTGTGTTTTCGCGCTGTCGGACTGCGCTGGACCACGATTGCGCTGGACCACATTGGATTTCCAGCCAGTTATTAAATATGCGTAAGGAGCATAGATGTTCAAGACTGCGGACGAAGTCCTCAAGTTCATCAAGGACGAAGATATTAAATTCGTCGATATCCGCTTCACCGATCTTCCTGGCGTACAGCAGCACTTCAACGTGCCGGCCAAGAGCGTGGACGCTGATTTCTTCGTCAACGGCCAGCTCTTCGACGGATCCTCCATCCGCGGTTTCCAGGGCATTGCAGAGTCCGACATGCAGCTCATCCCGGATGTCACCACTGCGTTCCTGGACACGTTCCGCATGGAGAAGACCCTGGCGCTGAACTTCTCCATCGTGAACCCCCGCACCGGTGACCCATACCACCGCGACCCCCGTGGCGTAGCCGAGAAGGCTGAGGCCTACCTCGCGTCTACCGGCATTGCAGACACCGCGTTCTTCGCCCCCGAAGCCGAGTTCTTCGTCTTCGACAACGTCCAGTACCAGTCCTCCCCGCAGGGCAGCTTCTACAAGATCGACTCCGAAGAAGCGCACTGGAACACCGGCCGCGAAGAAGAAGGCGGAAACCTCGGCTACAAGACCCCCGTCAAGGGCGGCTACTTCCCGGTTTCCCCCACCGACAAGCAGGCCGACCTGCGCGACGCCATGTGCGTTGCCCTGGACGAAGCCGGCCTTGAGGTCGAGCGCAGCCACCACGAGGTGGGTTCCGCCGGCCAGGCTGAAATCAACTACAAGTTCACCACGCTGACCCACGCGGCTGATGACCTGCAGAAGTTCAAGTACGTCATCAAGAACACCGCCGATGCCTGGGGCAAGTCGGTCACCTTCATGCCGAAGCCCGTCTTCGGTGACAACGGCTCGGGCATGCACTGCCACCAGTCGCTGTGGAACGGCAGCGAGCCGCTCTTCTACGACGAAAAGGGCTACGCCGGCCTGTCTGACATGGCCCGCTGGTACATCGGCGGCCTGCTGAAGCACTCCTCGGCTGTCCTGGCATTCACCAACCCGACGGTCAACTCCTACCGCCGCCTGGTCAAGGGCTTCGAGGCTCCGGTCAACATGGTTTACTCGCAGGGCAACCGCTCCGCAGGTATCCGTATCCCGATCACGGGCTCCAACCCGAAGGCCAAGCGCATCGAGTTCCGCGCTCCGGACCCCTCCTCCAACCCGTACCTGGCCTTCGCTGCCCAGCTGATGGCCGGCATTGACGGCATCCGCAACCGCATCGAGCCCCCGGCTCCGATCGACAAGGACCTCTACGAGCTCCCCGCCGAGGAGGCCAAGGACATCCCCAAGGCTCCGGGCACGCTTGAAGAGGCCCTGGACGCACTGGCCGAGGACAACGAGTTCCTGCAGGCCGGCGGCGTGTTCACCCAGGACCTGATCGACACCTGGATCGAGTACAAGTACGAGAACGAGATCCGTCCGCTGTCGCTGCGCCCGAACCCCTACGAGTTCGAGCTCTACTACGGCGTCTAATCCCACCCCCGGGACATGCCGGGTGCAGTGAGCAGTGAGTCCACGGGACTCCTGGCACCGCAAGGGCGGCCATCGGTTACGAAACCGGTGGCCGCCCTTGCCGTTGCCGGCTGTACTCCCGCGGTGTGTTCGGGCCCCCGAGTATCACATTCCCCGGCAGGGCTCCTCCGCGTAAAGTCCCCAGAGTGAATCGGGTCCGGCACCCCCGAACGCCTCCTTGTCTGCGGACAGGGCGCGGCACAGGATGAGCGATTCCGCGAAACTTCGCCTGATATAAGCCTCCCAGTCTGCCCTTTCAGAGGTGAAGGCCTGCGTTCCCATCTGGTACTTCAAGTGGGCAAAGTGATCCAGTATCCGGTGGGCCGTGGCTTCAGACCTGGCGGCCAGTTGCTGTGCCTCCCGCCTGGCCGCAGGATCAGGCAGTTCCTGGCGGCGCCAAAAGTACGGCTGAAGGTCCACATTCTCCACGAAAATCTTGTCGATCTCCTGCTGCTGGGCATACAAAGACGCGGCCGTACTGCTTTCCAGTGTGCTCCTGATGCCGAAGTACTGGTACGCCGCTGCGATGAGGGTGGCAGCCACACCGGCCCCGATGAGCAGCAGCTCGACCCTTCTGTGCTTCCTGGCGCGGCTGCTTTTCACCTGCGCCCGGGCATGCTCCGTGTCCTGGCCCACCGTGCTTCGCAGGCCGCTGCCCGGTTCTTCCGGGGATGCGGCCGGGCCCTGCCTGCCTGGTTCGCCTTCCGGGTCGCCGAGTTCCATTTCCGCACTCCGTGATGGTCACACTGCCTTCCCCCCAACAAGGTTGAAGAGCGCTGCCAAGACACAGCGTAAGCACGCACTCGGGCCAGCGCAACGGCCCGACGAGACTCAAAGCCGGGTGCTGAATCAGAAGGCCGCGAACATGGTCCGCTGCGGACCGGCCTCGCCGCCCAGGTAACGGCCCCGGTCCTCGAAGCCTGCCTTCAGATAGGCGGCGAGGCCTGCACCGTTGCGCTCATTGACTGAAAGCACGACGCCGGTCTGGCCGCCCCCCAGCCTGGCCGTCAGTTTAGCGGCAGCCGCCACGGCTGCGGCAGCGGCTGACGGGCCCAGTCCCCCGCCCTGCCGTCGCCGGTCTATCAGGAATCCCCGGAGCAGCCACACGGACTCGTCGTCCGGCCACCCCGCCAGCCGCGCGGCACCGGACTGGAGTGTCAGCACGCCCACAGCCTCGCCGCCTGCTTCGATGACATAGGGACGGCGCGAGTCTTCCTCCAGGCCAACGAGCATCATCCGCAGCGGATCGCCGACAAAGTCATCCTGGCCGGGGCCCAGTTCCATCCCGGCCACTTCGCCAAGGTGGATGGAACGGGCATCTTCATCAAGGTCCCTGAGGGATATCAGCCAAACGTCGGGAAGCATAGTCCGAGCCTACCCACGAACTGACGGCAGGCGGGACGCGCGACGGAACCGCCGCCGTCGTCGGCCTGCTGCCCTTATTGCGGCGCGGCAGTCTCGCCGGAGTCGGCGGGCGGGCCCGCGGGGTCCATCCACATGACCTCCCACAGGTGGCCGTCGAGGTCCTGGAAGCTGTGGCTGTACATGAAGCCGTAGTCCTGGACCGGCTGGGACTCCTTGCCGCCGGCGGCGATTGCCTTCCGGTACATGTCATCCACGCCCTCGCGGCTGTCGACAGAGAAGGCCATGATCGCTTCGGTGCTGCCGGTCGAGTCCACGATGTCCTTGGAGGTGAAGGTCTTGAAGAAACCCTCCACGAGGAGCATGACGTAGGCGTCGTCGTTGATGATCATGCACGTGGCGTTCTCGTCGGTGAAGTCCGGGTTGAAGGAGAACCCGAGCGCCGTAAAAAACTCCACCGCTTTATCGAGATTTTTGACGGGAAGATTTACATAGATTTGGGTAGCCATGGGCCCAAGCTAGCAGTTGGCCCCCTCCGTGTCAGCCCTTGGCCGGCTCGGGCTCCCGGCGTCCTTTGGCGTCCTATTGACCGTAGAAGACCTTCTCGAAGACGCCCCTCGCGCGCCGGCTGACCCGAAGGTAGTCCTCCTCAAAGGCGGTGGCCATCCCCTCCTCATAACCGCACCAGCGGGCCACCGCTTCCAAGTCACGCCGGGACGAGGGCAAAAGGTCCGAAGCGCGGCCGGTCCAGATCACGTTGGCGGAGCGGATTCGGCTGGCAAGCCGCCAAGCCTCCGCGAGCAGCCCGGCGTCTTCGGCGTCGAGGAGTTCCAGCGAAGCCGCTACCTCCAGCGCCCTGAGCGTGGACGTGGTGCGCAGCTCGGGATGCCGGCCGGCATGCTCGAGCTGGAGCAGTTGCACCAGCCATTCGACGTCGCTGAGTCCGCCCCTGCCGAGCTTGAGGTGACGGGCAGGGTCGGCGCCACGCGGCAGCCGCTCTGATTCCACCCTGGCCTTGACCCGCCTGATCTCCCGGACGTCGGCCTCGGACAGCGCCGCCGGGTACCGGATCGGATTGATCAGCTTAAGGAAATCATCCGCGAGCTGGTCGTCCCCCGCGATGGGCCGGGCGCGCAGGAGGGCCTGGGCTTCCCAGACCAGGGACCATCTGCGGTAGTACTCGGCGTAAGAGTCCAGCGACCTCACCATCGCGCCGCTTTTGCCCTCCGGGCGCAGGTCGGCGTCGACCGCCAGTACACGTTCAGCCATGATGGCGGGTCTGAGGGGCTGCGTCAGCAGGCTCGAGAGGTGGCCCACAATCTTCGCTGCCTGCTGCTGCGCTTCATCATCCGCGGCCCCAGGCAGCGCCCGGTGCACATACATGACATCCGCGTCGGAGCCGTAGCCGATCTCCCGGCCGCCCTGTCTGCCCATGGCTACCACCAGGACCGAGGTCTTCAGGGGACCGGACGCGGACACGATGTTTTCGGCCACCCGCAGGGCCCCGAGGATGGCCGCCCTGTCCGTTTCGGCGAGGGCTTCACCCACCTGGTCCTGTGCGAGCAGCCCGGAGCTGTCGGCCACCGCGATGCGCAGTATCTCCCGGCGGCGGATCAGCCGGATGAGCCGCATGGCGCTCTCCGGCTCCGCGTGCCGGGACATTTTGGACGTGATTTCCTGCCACTGGGCCTCAAAGCTGAGCGGTGCCAGCTCCTTGTCCGTCCCCAGCCAGGCAACGGACTCCGGTGACACTTCCAGCAGGTCGGCGATGAGCCGCGAGTTGGACAGCATGTGGCAGAGCCGTTCGGCTGCCGCGGCGGAGTCCCGCAACATGCCGAGATACCAGTGAGTGGTGCCAAGGGCCTCGCTGACCCTGCGGAAGGCGAGCAGTCCGGCGTCGGGATCCACGCCTTCCGCGAGCCAGCCCAAAAGGATGGGGAGCAGCTGCCGCTGCAGGGCGGCCCGCCGGCTGACGCCCGCCGTCAGGGCCTCAATATGCCGCATGGCGCCCTGCGGATCGCGGTAGCCGAGCGCCGCGAGCCGGCCCTGTGCTGCTTCCGGGGTCAGGCGGGCATCTTCACTGCTCAACTTGGCTGCCGTGTTCAGCAGCGGGCGGTAGAAGATCCGGTCGTGAAGCTCCCGGACGGAGCGTTTGGTCTTCTGCCAGGCCGCCATGAGCGCGTCCGGGTGCGGCCGGTCGGTGGAGAACGGGCCCAGCACAGCCTTGGCGAGGGCGCGCTGCGAGGATTCCTTGACGGGCATCAGATGCGTCCGGCGGAGCTGGAACAGCTGGATGCGGTGTTCGAGCAGCCGCAGGTAGCGGTAGGCGTGGTCAAACGCGGCCGCGTCAGCCCGGCCGATATAGCCGCCCGCGGACAAGGCCGCGATTGCCGACGTCGTGTCGCGGCGCCGCAGCGTTTCATCGGCTTTGCCGTGCACGAGCTGCAGGAGCTGCACCGTGAATTCGACGTCCCTCAGCCCGCCCCTGCCGAGCTTGATCTGGCGCTGCTCCTCCGCCGCGGGAATATGCTCCGTCACCCGGCGCCGCATGGCCTGCACCGATTCGACGAACCCTTCCCGGTTCGCGGAGGTCCACACGAGGGGTGAAACTGCGTCTTCGTACCGCGTGCCCAGATCGGCGTCACCGGCGATCGTCCGGGCCTTGAGGAGCGCCTGGAATTCCCAGCTCTCGGCCCACCGCGCGTAGTAGCTCCGGTGCGAGTCAAGCGTGCGGACCAGGGGTCCCGACTTGCCCTCGGGGCGGAGGTTGGCGTCCACTTCCCACAGGCCGGGCTCGCGCGCGGGAGACGAAATGGCGCGGGAGATGCCAGCGGCCAGTGCCGTGCCGATGGTGTTGGCCCTGGCGTCATCCGGTTGCCCGGCCTCGACCACGTAGATGACATCGACGTCGGAGATGTAGTTCAGTTCGCGGGCTCCGCACTTGCCCATGCCGATCACGGCAAGGGCGACGTCGGCGACCTCCTCAGGATCGAACTGCGACGCCGCTTCAGCCCTGGCGACAGCCAGGGCCGCTTCGATGGCGGCGCCGGCCAGATCGGCAAGTTCGGCGCCCACGGCCGGCATGAAGTCGAGCGGATCAGCGGCGCAGAGGTCTTTGACTGCCAGGTCAACCACGCCCCGCCGGTATGCGGCTCGCAGGGCCTCGTAGGCCTCCGGGCCAGTGATTCCCGCGACCGGACGGGCGGCCTTCGGGTCGGCGCGCACCGACCTCAGCAAGTGGTTGCGCAATTCGGCTGGCTCCGCCTGGACCGGCTCGGGGCTCGCAGTCACATTGAAGGCATCGAGATGTTCGGGATGGCGGATGAGGAACTCACCGAGCGCCTCGCTGGCACCCAGGACGCGGTACAGCGGCTCGCTCGTGTCGGTGTCCGCCGCTGCCAGCTTCTTCAGGTCTGGGTGTTTTTCGATCAGCCGGACCAGCGACTGCAGCGCGGCGTCCGGACTCGCGGCCAGCTGCAGGCCGGCGAACAGCACGTCCTGGTCGATGCCCTCCAGTTCAGGGGCAGCGAGGAACCTCTCGCCCTTCTCCAGGTCGCTGAAGCCGGCCGAAATGAGGCGGCGGGCCAGGCTCACCGCGCAGTCCTAAAGGATGCCCAGGTTGCGCTGCAGCTCATAGGGCGTCACCTGCAGCCGGTAGTCCTGCCATTCGGCCCGCTTGTTGCGCAGGAAGTGCTCGAACACCTGCTCGCCAAGGATCAGGGGCATGAGTTCGGAGTCTTCCATGGTGCGGATGGCGTCGTGCAGGCTGGCAGGCAGGGGGTCGTGGCCCATGGCCCGGCGCTCGGCCGAACTCAGCGACCAGATGTCGTCTTCGGCCGCCGCGGGGAGCTGGTAGCCCTCCTCGATTCCCTTAAGCCCCGCGCCCAGCAGGACCGCGTACGCGAGGTACGGGTTGGCCGCCGAGTCGATGCCGCGGTATTCGATCCTGGCCGACTGGCCCTTGCCCGGCTTGTACAGGGGAACACGCACCAGGGCGGAGCGGTTGTTGTGGCCCCAGCTCAAGTAGCTGGGCGCCTCTCCCCCGCCCCAAAGACGCTTGTAGGAGTTCACGAACTGATTGGTTACCGCCGTGAGTTCCGGGGCGTGCTTGAGGATGCCGGCGATGAACTGGCGGGCCGTTTCGGAGAGCTGGAACTCGGAGCCCGCCTCGTAGAAGGCGTTCGCGTCACCCTCAAACAGCGAAAAGTGAGTGTGCATGCCCGAGCCCGGGTGCGCCGTGAACGGCTTGGGCATGAACGTGGCGTAGGTGCCCTGCTGGAGCGCCACTTCCTTGATGACGGTGCGGAACGTCATGATGTTGTCCGCCGTCTGGAGGGCATCCGCGTAACGGAGATCGATTTCGTTCTGTCCCGGTCCGGCCTCGTGATGGCTGAACTCCACGGAGATGCCCACCGATTCGAGCATGGTCACGGCCGTGCGCCGGAAGTCCTGTGCCACGCCCCCGGGCACGTGGTCGAAGTATCCGCCTTCATCCACAGGCACCGGGGAGCCGTCCGGACCCGGCTCCTGGGACTTCAGGAGGTAGAACTCAATTTCCGGGTGCGTGTAGCACGTGAACCCCATATCGGCGGCCTTGGCCAGGGTGCGCTTGAGGACGTTGCGGGGGTCCGCAGCGGAGGGTTCGCCGTCAGGGGTCAGGATGTCGCAGAACATCCTGGACGTCTGCTCGGTTTCGCCGCGCCACGGCAGGATCTGGAAGGTGGCGGGGTCCGGCTGGGCCAGCATGTCGGATTCGAATACCCGGGCCAGGCCTTCGATCGACGAACCGTCGAAGCCCAGGCCCTCTTCGAAAGCACCCTCAACTTCGGCCGGCGCCAGTGCCACCGATTTGAGTGAACCCACGACGTCGGTGAACCAGAGACGTACGAACCGCACGTCACGCTCTTCGATCGTGCGCAGGACAAACTCTTGCTGGCGGTCCATGAGGCCTCTTCTCCGGGTCAACGTTCACGCCGCGGCCCATCACTAACCAAGCCGCCGGCAGCTCACGAATCACTTTACTAAGCATTCACGCCTGATGTTGGCGCAGGTGCTCCGCGTAACACAGCGTTAACACAAGGGGTGGCCTGAAGCGCCTGAAAGGGGCCGGCCGGGCACCGCCAAGCGACAGCTTGTGACGGGAATCACCCGGAGGCCGTCGCTGCCCGGTAGCTAGGACGTTGGGTCTCGGTTTACGCTCTAGCATATGGCCCCAAGCAGCAGTCCCGACGCAAGCATGTCCGCTGAAGTACCCGCCCCGTACGGCAACGGTCCCGCGGCGGCCGCAGCGCCGTCGTCGGAATCCACCAAAAAGGCTGTGCCAAGAATCCGCACGCACCACCTACAGCAGGCGAAGGTTAAAGGGGAGCGCTTCGCAATGCTCACGGCTTACGAGCAGTACACGGCGGAGATCTTCGACCAGGCAGGTATCGAGGTCCTGCTCGTGGGCGATTCAGCGTCGAACAACGTTTTCGGCAACGAGACCAGCCTCCCGGTGACCGTTGATGAGCTGCTGCCGCTGTGCCGCGCCGTCGCGCGTTCGGCAAAGCGGGCCCTGGTGGTGGCGGACCTGCCTTTCGGCAGTTATGAGGTTTCCCCCCAGCAGGGAGTGGCCACCGGCGTCCGGTTTCTGAAGGAGGGCCTGGCGCACGCCGTCAAGATCGAAGGCGGCAAGTTCTACGCCGAAACTGTCCGGGCCATGGTCCAGGCCGGCATCCCGGTGATGGCCCACATCGGCTTCACGCCGCAGAGTGAGCACTCCCTGGGCGGCTACCGCGTGCAGGGCCGCGGCGACGATGCGCAGCGGCTGATCGACGATGCCGTGGCCTTGGCCGACGCCGGGGCGTTCTGCGTGCTCATGGAAATGGTCCCGGCGGAGACAGCGGCAGCAGTGGACGCGGCGGTCCAGGTGCCAACAATCGGAATCGGCGCCGGGAACGTCACCACCGGCCAGGTCCTCGTCTGGCAGGACATGGCAGGACTCCGCGGCGGCAAAATGGCCAAGTTCGTCAAGCAGTATGCCGACCTGCGCACCACCCTCGGCGATGCGGCCAAGGCTTACGGCGACGACGTCCGGTCAGGCCATTTCCCGGGCCCGGAGCACTCGTTCTAAAGGATCTGTCCCTCCGGAGGTTCAGTCCTCGCGGGCATCAGTCCTCGTCGCCTTTTTCCCAGGCCTCGTTGCGGGCGTGGACCTTCTCCATCGCGTGTTCGGCCTCTTCCCTGGTCTTGTAGGGGCCGATGAGCTGGGTCCAGTCCGACATCGCGTCCTCTTCCACCTCATGGGTCTTCACGTTGTACCAGTACTCGGGCATCGACGTTCCTCGCTTCCGGTTGACAGCCGGCCCCGCCGGCGTGATCCACGTAACGTAAACCGCAACCGGGGCCGGTGGCCGCACAAAATTTACATGGCAATCTGCGCTGCCTTATATGATCAATCTATGCCTTCCTTAGCCTCGACCGCACCCACCGGCACGCTCACCCCGGGATCGATCAGCCCGCAGCGGCCAGTCCCCGCGTCCATCCCGCGGCCCGAGTATGTCGGCAAGCCCGCTCCGGCCAAATTCACCGGCTCCGAAGTGAAGTCCGCTGAAACCATCGAGAAGATCCGCGTTGCGGGCAGGATAGCAGCGCAGGCCATCGTGGAGGTGGGAAAGCACATCGTGCCTGGCGTCACCACGGATGAACTGGACCGCATCGGCCACGAATTCCTGCTCGACCATGACGCCTACCCGTCCACGCTCGGGTACCGCGGCTTCCCGAAATCCCTCTGCTCGTCACTGAACGAAGTGATCTGCCACGGCATTCCGGACAGCACCGTGGTCCAGGACGGCGACATCCTCAACATCGACATCACGGCCTTTATTGGCGGCGTGCACGGCGACACGAACCACACCTTCCTCGTCGGGGACGTGGACGAGGAATCCCGCCTGCTCGTGGAGCGGACCAGGGAATCGCTGAACCGCGCCATCAAGGCAGTCGCTCCCGGGCGCCAGATCAATGTGATCGGCCGCGCCATCGAGTCTTACGCCAAGCGCTTCGGCTATGGTGTGGTCCGTGACTTCACCGGCCACGGCGTGGGCGAGGCCTTCCACACCGGCCTGATCATTCCGCACTACGACGCCGCGCCCGCCTACAACACGGTCATTGAAACAGGCATGGTCTTCACCATTGAGCCCATGCTCACGCTGGGCACCATTGAATGGGACATGTGGCCCGACGATTGGACAGTAGTGACGCGGGACCACAAGCGCACCGCACAATTCGAACATACGCTCCTTGTCACCGAAACCGGCGCCGAAATCCTCACCCTTCCCTGACGCCGCCTGTAGCGTCCCCCTGACTCTCCCGGCAAGCGACCCTTGCCCTGCCCGAGCCCAAACCCAGCCACGAACGGAATCCCATTGGCCAAGAAGGACGAAAAGACCCGCAAGCACGCCCCGCTGATCGGCATCGACATCGGCGGCACCGGAATCAAGGGCGGCATCGTCGACCTGAAGAAGGGCAAGCTGATCGGCGACCGCTTCCGCCTGGCAACGCCCCAGCCGGCGACGCCCGCAGCGGTAGTGGAGGTGGTGGCGCAGGTGGTCGAGGAATTGTCCGCGCGCCCTGACGCACCGGAGGCAGACAGCCCAGTAGGAGTGACCTTCCCCGGCATCATCCAGCACGGTGTGGTTCATTCCGCCGCCAACGTGGACAAGAGCTGGATCAATACCGACATCGATGCGCTGCTCACCGCGCGGCTTGGCCGTCCGGTGGAGGTTATTAACGACGCCGACGCCGCCGGCCTGGCGGAGGCCCGCTATGGTGCCGGTGCGGGAATCGGCGGCACGGTCCTCGTGATCACGCTCGGTACGGGCATCGGATCCGCCTTCATCTTCAACGGACACCTGGTTCCCAACGCCGAACTGGGCCACCTGGAGATCGATGGCTATGACGCCGAAAGCAAGGCGTCAGCCGTGGCGCGTGAGCGTGACGGCCTCAGCTGGGAGGAGTACAGCGTCCTCCTGCAGCGATATTTCTCGCACGTGGAGTTCCTTTTCTCCCCCGAACTGTTTATCGTCGGCGGCGGCATCTCCAAGCGCGCGGACGAGTACCTGCCGCACATGCGGCTGCGCACCCCGATCGTTCCCGCCGAGCTGAAGAACGAGGCCGGCATTGTGGGCGCGGCCCTTGAAATTGCAGTGAAGCACGAGCTGGCAAAATAATTAGCTGTGGCGGAGGGACCCACTCCGGCCAAGGCACGCAGAAGGCGGCAGACACAATGTCTGCCGCCTTCTGCGTTTCACTGGAGCCGGTGGCGGCTGCGGCTTCCCCTCCGCTGCCGCCACCGGAGTCTAGAGCGGGCTCTTTTCGGAGCTCTTGCCTTCGGAGCGCTTGGCTTCGACTTCGCCCTCGTGGCGCAGCAGCGCGATGGCGGATTCGAAGTCCTCCAGCGATTCAAAGGCCTGGTACACGCTGGCGAAGCGAAGGTACGCCACCTTGTCCAGCTTCTGCAGCGGACCAAGAATTATCAGGCCGACCTCGTGGGCATCGATTTCCGCGGCCCCGGAAGCCCTGATGTTCTCCTCGACCTCCTGCGCCAGCAAGGCGAGGTCGTCCTCGCTGACGGGGCGGCCCTGGCAGGCTTTGCGGACACCGTTAATAACCTTGCTGCGGCTGAAGGGTTCGCCGACGCCGGAACGCTTGATCACGGAAAGGCTGGTGGTTTCGACCGTGGTGAACCGGCGGCCGCACTCAGGGCATTGCCGCCGCCGTCTGATCGCGGAACCGTCATCAGCCATGCGGCTGTCCACCACGCGGGAATCGGGGTTGCGGCAAAACGGACAGTACATGTTCGTTCCTTCCCCTGGCGCGCGGTGGCGGTCCGGGCCTGACACCCGACGCTTCTCCCGAACCAGTTTACGGCTAGATGTAGCTGAATAACAAGCCTGTAATTACTACATGTAGTGGTCAGTTGCCTGATTTGAACCGGGCGGTGACCGCGTCGCCGTGGGCAGGCAGGTCCTCCGCCCCGGACAGGCTGACGATGTGCCCGCTGACCTGCTCCAGCGCGGCTTCGGTGTAATTGATGACCTGTATTGCGCGCAGGAAAGTTGTGACGTTCAGGCCCGATGAGAAAGCGGCCGTTCCACTGGTGGGCAGGACGTGGTTTGACCCCGCGCAGTAATCACCGAGGCTCACGGGACTGTAGTCGCCAACGAAAATGGCACCGGCGTTCCTGATCCGGGCGGCAACGGCGGGAGCGTCCGCCGTCATGATTTCGAGGTGCTCGGCCGCGTAGGCATCGCACGCGGCGATCCCCTGGTCGAGGTCGTCCACCAGGACGACGCCGGACTGCGGGCCGGACAGTGCTTCACGTACCCGCTCGCCGTGCTTGGTGGTGGCGGCCTGGAGCTCAAGCTCCTCCCGCACGTCGGCGGCGAGCTGCTCGGAGTCCGTAATTAGGACCGAGGCCGCCTTCGGATCGTGTTCAGCTTGGCTGATCAGGTCCGCGGCAACGAACGCCGGCCGGGCCGTCGCATCGGCCAGGATGGCGATCTCCGTGGTGCCCGCCTCGGAATCGATCCCCACGACCCCCTTGACCAGACGCTTGGCCGTGGCAACGAAAATGTTTCCCGGTCCGGTGACGACGTCCACCGGTTCCAAGGCTGCTTCACCCTCGGCGCCCGGGACTCCGTAGGCAAAAGCGGCGATGGCCTGGGCCCCGCCAATCGCGTACACCTCGCTGATGCCCAGCAGCGCCGCGGCCGCCAGGATCGTGGGGTGTGGAAGACCGCCGAAGTCCTTCTGGGGCGGGGAAGCCAGTGCGATGGATTCCACACCAGCTGCCTGCGCGGGAACCACGTTCATGATGACCGATGACGGATAAACGGCCAGGCCGCCCGGAACGTACAGTCCCACCCGTGCTACCGGCACCCATTTCTGGCTCACGACGGCACCATCCCCGAGGGCAACGTCGACGTCGGCAGGTCGCTGTCCGTCGGCAAAGCGCCGGGCACGGCTGATGGATTCCTCCAGCGCCGAGCGAACAGCCGGCTCCAGGCCGTCCAGCGCGGATTTCAGCGCCTCTGCCGGAACACGCGGGTGCGCCTGCTCCACGCCGTCAAAGCGCCGGGCAAAGTCTGCCAGGGCAGCGAAGCCGCGCTGCCGGACCGCTGAAATGATGTCCGTTACCTTCTGCTCGGCATCTGCCACCGTCTGGTGCCGGGCACGCGGCACAGCCTCCCTCAGCTCCGCGAGGCTGAGCTGGCGGCCCCGCAGGTCAACGGTGCGGAAATCGACGGCGGGGTAATTCGGGCGTACGGAGCTGTCCGGAGAAGTGGTCACCGGTCCATTTTACGCAGGAAACCGAGCAGGCCGATGGCGAAGTAGCCGGCGGCAACGGCCGCCGGCCAAAGGAGCAGAACCGGGTAGGACCTCAAGGAAAATGCAACGCTTGCGCTGGCTGACGTGTCCTGTGGTCCTCCGAACCAGAGACCGGCAAGCACCCCGCTCTGCCAGGCGAGGAGGGCAGCCGCGCCGCTGGCAGCCACCGACGCCGCCAGCATGCGGCGCGATCCTGCATCCTTCCGGCCGGTCAGCAGCACGGCGACGAGGCAGCCGGCGAAGAGAAAGAGTCCAGCCAGCACAAGGTCCCGCGGGAGCCAAACCTCGGTGTTGGTTCCGGATGCCAGCGCGGCATTCCCGGAAACGAGGTTCAGGCCGCCGGGCGCCAGCAGCCACCACAGGATGCCGGCAGGTATTCCCGACGCTGCGATTCCCGCCGCCCACGGCCAACTGCGTCGGTTGCGTTTCCGGCCCCTGAAGCTGCTTTCCTGGGCGTGGTCCGCCTGTTCCTGGTGGCGGGCCGGAGGTGCGGCTGCTGGCTGGGTCATGAACAAACGTTAACAAATGTTCGCCCGCATTGCGGAAAGAGGCCCTCATTGCACGCGGATCACGCAACCCGCCGGAAGCCCAATACTCTTGTAGTGGGAACCCAACAACCAACAGATCAGCAGCAGGGAGATCGATAACAGTGGCCTCAGATGACGCCGCCTTCGAGGGCACGTTCAAGGAAATGTTCCGCCGTCATGCAGCTGGCGTGGCCATCATCACGGTGAACTTCAACGGCGTACCGTACGGCTTCACCGCCACCTCCGTGGCGTCGCTGTCGGCCAAGCCGCCGCGCTTCACGTTCAACATGGCACGCAGTTCGAGTTCATGGCCGGCGGTCGCCAACACCACGTACATCGGCGTGCACATGCTTGGCTTGGAAAACCAGGAACTGGCTGACCGTTTTGCCCGCACCAAAGAGCGCTTCGCCGGCGATCACTGGGCACTGGGCCCCCACGAGGTGCCCATCCTCAAGGACGTCGCCGGCTGGCTGATCGGGAAGATCCAGATGCGGCTCTCCTTCGAGAACAACGCGGTGGTCGTGGTGGAAGTGGTGGAAGGCCAGGTGGGCGAAGACGGCTCACCCCTGCTCTACCATTCCGGAACGTACGGGCAGCCCGTGCCGCTGGACTACGAGATCTAGCCCCGGCCGCCGGGCCCGGGAGACCGGACGCAGCTCCTAGGCGTCCAGGCAGGCAGGACCGAGCAGCACTTTGAGGTCTCCGAAGAGGGACGGGTTGGGGTTGACCCGCAGGTGCACGGGCAAGCCCATGACTTCTACGCGGGCGTCGCCCTGCAGGTTGATCCGCACCTCGGAGTTTCCCCGGTGGTTGCGCAGCACGTCCCCCAGTTCGGTGACCACGGCTTCCGTGGCCTTGTGCGTGGGCATCGTGATCACGACGGGCCCGTTAGTGCCCTCGCTGAGGTCCGGCACGGAAAGTTCCATGCAGTTCAAGGTGACGGCGCCGTCGTCGCGCCGTTGAAGTCGGCCCTTGACCACCACGATCAGGTCCTCGGCGAGGACCGACGCGATGGGCCCGTACACCTGGCCGAAGAACATCACTTCGATGGAACCGCCGAGGTCCTCAATCTCCGCCCTGGCGTAGGCGTTGCCGCTGGCCTTGGCGATCCTGCGGCTGAGCGAGGTGATCATGCCCGAAATGGTGACGATCGCGCCGTCATGCGGCCCGTCTTCGGCGATGATCGAGGTGATGGACTGGTCGGCGTGCTGGCTCAGGAGCCCTTCGAGGCCCTGCAGCGGGTGGTCGGAGACGTACAGGCCGAGCATGTCGCGTTCGAAGGAGAGCTTGTCCTTCTTTTCCCACTCGGGAAGGTCGGGGATCTCAATGCTCAGAGACGCCTCGGACTCGGCTTCGTCAAAACCGGCGAAGAGGTCGAACTGACCGATCGCCTCGTTGCGCTTGAGCGTGATGACGGAGTCGATGGCCTCCTCATGGATCATGGCCAGGGCACGCCGGTGGTGGTTCAGCGAGTCGAACGCGCCTGCTTTGATCAGGGATTCAATGGTGCGCTTGTTGCAGACCACCGCGGGGACCTTCATGAGGTAGTCCTTGAAGGACGTGTAGGCGCCTTCCTTTTCGCGCGCCGCCACCATGGCTTCGACGGCGTTCACGCCGACGTTGCGGATGGCGCCCATGCCGAAGCGGATGTCATTGCCCACAGGGGTGAAGTTCAGCGCTGACTCATTGACGTCGGGCGGCAGCACGGTGATGCCCATGCGCCGGCATTCGTTGAGGTAGATCGCCGACTTGTCCTTGTCGTCGCCGACGCTGGTCAGCAGGGCTGCCATGTACTCCGGCGCATAGTGCGCCTTCAGGTACGCCGTCCAGTAGGAGATCACGCCATAGGCGGCCGAGTGGGCCTTGTTGAAGGCGTAATCGGAGAACGGCAGCAGGATGTCCCAAAGCGTCTTTACTGCGGCCATGGAGTAGCCGTTGTCCTGCATGCCCTGCGAGAAGCCGGCGAACTGCTTGTCCAGTTCCGATTTCTTCTTCTTGCCCATGGCGCGGCGCAGGATGTCGGCCTGGCCCAGGGTGTAGCCCGCGAGCTTCTGCGCCACGGCCATGACCTGCTCCTGGTACACGATCAGGCCGTACGTGCCACCGAGGATTTCGGAGAGCGGTTCCTCGAGCTCCGGGTGGATCGGGATGACCTCCTGGATTTTGTTCTTGCGCAGGGCGTAGTCGGTGTGCGCGTTGGCGCCCATGGGGCCTGGCCGGTAGAGGGCCAGCACGGCGGAGATGTCTTCGAAGTTGTCAGGCTTCATGAGCTTGAGCAGCGACCGCATGGGGCCGCCATCGAGCTGGAACACGCCCAGCGTGTCACCCCGGGCGAGCAGCTCGTAGGACTCGGTGTCGTCAAGCTCCAGGGTCTCGAGGTCCAGATCGATGCCGCGGTTCATCTTGATGTTTTCCAGGGCATCCGAAATGATCGTCAGGTTTCGCAGCCCGAGGAAGTCCATCTTGATCAGGCCCAGGCCCTCGGACGTCGGATAGTCGAACTGTGTGATGACCTGGCCGTCCTGGAAGCGGCGCATGACCGGAATCACGTCGATGATGGGGTCCGAGGACATGATGACGCCGGCGGCGTGCACGCCCCATTGCCGTTTCAGGCCCTCGATGCCCAGTGCCGTCTCAAAGACCTTGGCGGCCTCGGGGTCGGTGCTGATCAGTTGGCGGAAGTCACCGGCTTCGCTGTAGCGCTTGGCGTCCTTGTTTTGGATGTCGGCCAGCGGAATATCCTTGGCCATCACGGCCGGCGGCAGCGCCTTGGTCAGCTGCTCGCCCATGCTGAACGGGTAGCCCAGCACGCGCGAGGAGTCCTTGAGGGCCTGTTTGGTCTTGATGGTGCCGTAGGTGACGATCATCGCCACACGTTCGTCGCCGTATTTCCGCGTGACGTAGTCGATCACCTCGGAGCGGCGCCGGTCATCGAAGTCGACGTCGAAGTCAGGCATGGAGACGCGGTCCGGGTTGAGGAAGCGCTCGAAGATCAGGCCGTGGTGCAGCGGATCAAGGTCGGTGATTCGCATGGCGTACGCCACCATGGAGCCGGCACCCGAACCACGTCCCGGACCGACCCGGATGCCGTTGTTCTTGGCCCAGTTGATGAAGTCGGCCACCACCAGGAAGTAGCCCGGGAAGCCCATGGAGGTGATGACCTCCAGTTCATAGTCGGCCTGCTTGCGGACCTTGTCCGGGATGCCCTGGGGGTAACGGTATTGGAGTCCCTTGTCGACTTCCTTGACCAGCCAGGACGTTTCGTCCTCACCCTCCGGGCAGGGGAACCGGGGCATGTAGTTGGCGCCGGTGTTGAACGAGACTTCGCAGCGCTCGGCGATCAGGAGCGTGTTGTCGCACGCGTCGGGGTGGTCGCGGAACAGTTCGCGCATTTCCTGCGGTGACTTCAGGTAGTAGCCGCTGCCCGAGAAGGCGAAGCGCGAGCCACCGTTGTCGTAGGTCGGCTCCAGGAGGGTGGAACCTGACTGGATGGCCAGCAGGGCCTCGTGCGCTTTGGCATCATGTTCGTGCGTGTAGTGCAGATCGTTGGTGGCCACCAGCGGAAGGTTCAGGTCCTTGGCCAGGCGCAGGAGGTCTCCGGTGACGCGCCGTTCGATGTCCAGGCCGTGGTCCATGAGCTCGCAGAAGTAATTCTCCGCGCCGAAGATGTCGCGGAACTCTGCAGCAGCCTCAAGCGCTTCACGGTACTGGCCCAGCCGGAGCCTTGTCTGGACCTCACCGGACGGGCAGCCGGTGGTGGCGATGAGCCCTTCCGAGTAGGTGTTCAGCAACTCACGGTCGAGCCGGGGCCATTTGCCGAAGACCGAGTCCAATGAGGCGATCGACGAGGCACGGAACAGGTTCCGCATGCCCACGTTGTTGTAGCTCAGCAGGGTCATGTGGGTGTAGGAACCACCGCCGGAGACGTCGTCCTTGCGCTGGCTTTCCTCGCCCCAGCGGACCCGGCTCTTGTCACCGCGGGCGGTCCCGGGCGTCACATAAGCTTCGACACCGATAATGGGCCTAATGCCCTTGTCCGTGGCCCTCTTCCAGAAATCGAAGGCGCCGAAGAGATAGCCATGGTCAGTGGTGGCCAGGGCGGGCATGCCAAGCCGCTCGGTTTCATCAAAGAGCTCTCCGAGCCGGGCGGCACCGTCCAGCATCGAGTACTCGGTGTGGTTGTGGAGATGGACAAACGAGTCGTTGCTGGAAGTCACCGGACCATTCTAGTGCCGAGCAGCGACACAATCGCGCGGACCGGCCGCGCCGGCCGGTGGCTGTGAGGTAAGGCTCAGGCGTCGCCGGACTCCAGCACCTGCAGTGCATAGGTCAGGTCTTCGGGGTATTCGCTGGTCACGGTCACGCGCTCCCCGGTCCGGGGGTGGTCGAAGCCAAGCTGCCGGGCGTGGAGCCACTGCCGGGTCAGCCCAAGCGTCGCGGCAAGCCGCGGGTCTGCGCCGTAGGTGAGGTCGCCCGCGCACGGGTGCCGAAGCGCGGCGAAATGGACCCGGATCTGGTGCGTCCTGCCCGTTTCCAGGTGCACCTCCACGAGGGTGGCTTTCCCGTAGGCCTCAAGGACCTCGTAGTGCGTGACAGACGGCCTGCCGTCCTCGATGACGGCGAACCGCCAGTCATGGCCGGGGTGGCGGCCGATCGGCGCGTCGATGGTGCCCTGCAGCGGGTCCGGAAGGCCCTGGACCACGGCATGGTAGACCTTGTCCACCGTGCGTTCCTTAAAAGCCCGTTTGAGGGCGGTGTAGGCGGGCTCCGTCTTGGCCACCACCATCACGCCGGACGTTCCGACGTCGAGACGGTGGACGATGCCGGCCCGTTCGGCGGAACCGGAGGTGGAGATGCGGTAGCCGGCACCGGCCAGGCCACCGACGACGGTCGGTCCCACCCAGCCGGGAGACGGGTGGGCGGCGACCCCTACCGGCTTGTCGACGACCACAAAGTCGTCGTCGTCCAGCAGAATCTTCAGGCCTTCCACAACTTCCTCCACGACTTCCAGGGGATCCCGCCGCTCCGGGACCGTCACGTGCAGCACGGTGCCGGACGCGAGTTTGGCGGACTTTCCCACCGGTTTGCCGCCGCTGAGGACGTTGCCCTCGGCGATCAATGTGGCCGCGAGCGACCGTGATACACCGATCAGCTTGGCCAGTCCGGCGTCCACCCGGCTGCCGTCAAGCTCTTCGGGCACCACCACGCGTTCAGACATCCGTGCCCCCGTCCCGCTTAGCGGCAGTGTGGCGCGATCCGTCCAGGGCGATGCCCCGCAGCGTGAGCAGGCAGATGATGACCACCGACGACACAACGGCCGAGTCGGCAATGTTGAAGATCGCGAAATTAGGCAGCTGGATGAAGTCGACCACGTGGCCCATGGCGAAGGACGGCTCGCGGAACAGACGGTCCGTCAGGTTGCCCAGGGCCCCGCCGAACAGGAGGCCAAGTGCCACGGCCCACCACGCCGAACCGAGCCTGCGCAGCTGGACCAAAATGGCGACGGCGACGCTCACCATGACGATGGTGAAGACCCACGTCACGTTCTCCCCGATGGAGAAGGCGGCACCGGAATTCCGGATGTAGTACCAGTGCAGCAACGGAGGCAGCACCGGGATCCGTTCGCCTTCGACCATGGTGCTGGTGACCCACAGCTTGGTGAGCTGATCGAAGAAGTACGCGAAGAGGGCAAGCCCGGCGAACAGGGCGAGCAGCACGGCGCGCCGGGGCCGCGGTGGCAATGAGGCTGGGTGCGCTGCGTCAGCGGCAAGTTCGTCAGTCATGGTGCTTTCATTCGGGAACCGTTGTTAATCACAAAAGCCGGTGGCCGAGGAATCCTCAGCCACCGGCTTTCAGAATACGTGCTAAACGGCAGCGCTGCTTTCGCCGACCTCAGGCGCAGCGACCGAGCCGCGGGCATCCAGGTCACGAAGCTGGCCTTCGATGTAGGACTTCAGGCGTGAGCGGTAGTCGCGCTCGAAGCCGCGGAGCTGCTCCACCTTGCGCTCGAGGACCGACCGCTGCTGCTCCAGGGCACCGAGAATCTTGCGGGACTTCTCCTGGGCATCGTTGACGAGGCTGCTGGCCTCGATCTGCGCTTCGGCAATGATCTTGTCGCGCTGGTCCTGGCCGTCAGCAATGTGGCGGTCGTGCATCTGCTGCGCCATGGCGAGCAGGCCTGCGGCCGATTCGGAGACGTTGCCACCAGCGGCCGGAGCCTGTGCCGCAACGGTTGCAGGCTGCTCGGCTTCCTTCTTCTTGGCAGCTTCGGCAGCCTTGGCTTCCGCCTCGGCCTTCGCACGCGATTCGTCCTTGTCGGACTTCGCGGGGGCGGGAACCTTTTCGACGACAGGTGCCACAGCTGCGGAAGCGGCAGGAGTTCCAGTGCCGCCCTCGGACAGCTTCTTGCGAAGTTCGTCGTTTTCCTGGTTCAGGCGGCGCAGTTCAACGACGATTTCGTCCAGGAAGTCATCAACTTCATCCTGGTCGTAGCCTTCGCGGAACTTGGTCGGCTGAAAGCGCTTGTTGACAACGTCTTCTGGCGTCAAAGCCATCTGGTCACCTCGTTGGTCTAGTTAGTCAGTAGGCCTTCCGGCCGTCAAAACTACGGTACCTAAATATGGTCTGGTTCCTCTAATTCAACACTGTGATGTCAAACCGGAGATTCTTCCGCGCGGACGGCGATCGGGTCAGGAACCGCCGCTGCGCTGCAAGCTATTGTGAAATTATGCGAGGCCCCTGGTGATCGCCATTGCCACGCTGAGGGCAATGAACAAAACCAGAAAGCCAAGGTCAAGCGAGACTCCGCCGAGCCTCAGAGGCGGGATGACGCGGCGGAGGACTTTCAGCGGAGGGTCCGTGACCGAGTACACGGCGTGGGCCGCCACGAGGGCCATGCCCCGCGGGCGCCAGTCCCGCGCGAACATCTGGACCCAGTCAAACACCAGCCGCACGATCAGGGCGACGAAGACGAACAGCAGGACAATATAGACAAGCCCGAAAACTAATCCCATGAGCTAACCCATATCTCCATGTTCGTTCCGGATGCCGTGGCGTCCTGTAGGTCTTGGCTGTTGATGCTGTCCGCTATTCCAGCACAAATACTACTTCAGCACGGATGCCAGGCAGGTGTCCCTGCCTGGCATCCGGATAGCCTGCTTAGCTTTGGTTGAAGAAGCTGGCGGTGGTCTCGCTGGCCTTCTTGTCATCGCCGATGACCTCAATGTATGACGGCGAGAGCAGGAAGACCTTGTTGGTGACCCGCTCAATGCTTCCGCGCAGGCCAAACACGAGTCCTGCAGAGAAATCCACCAGGCGCTTCGCGTCGGCCTCACCCATGTCGGTGACATTCATGATGACGGGGATGCCGTCCCGGAAGCTTTCACCAATCAGCTTGGCGTCATTGTAGGACCGCGGGTGGATCGTGGTGATCTGCCGCAGTCCGGTGGTCTCTTCGCGGCTCGACGCCGCACGTTTAATAGGTGTCACGGGTGCGCGGTATTCCTCTTCGGCGGCGGGTGGCGCCTCACGGACGACCTCGCGGACGGGTGCCGGAGCACGGCGTTCCTCGCGGTCAGGCTCCATTGAGTGGTCCTCATCCTTTTGCTGGGTGGAAAGCTCAGACTCGTAGTGTTCTTCGCCATCGGCGAGCCCAAGATAGATCATTGTCTTGCGCAGAGCGCCGGCCATGGTCGACTCCTAATCGTGTCCGTAAGCGGGCCGCCCAAAAAGTCTCGACAGCATTGGAATCCCCGCCATTCACTTCCAATACTCAGACGCTACCGCACCGCCGGGCGCGAACCGAGAATATCCGAACCAATTCTGAGGTGTGTCGCTCCGCACCTGATGGCGGCTTCGAGGTCCTGGCTCATGCCTGCAGAAACCCCGGTGGCATGCGGGTGGTCGGCCCTCAGCCGGGCTGAAATCCCGGACAGTTTCGCGAAGGCCCGGTCCGGGTCGGCCCCCAGCGGCGCCACGGCCATCACACCTGCCAGCCGGAGTCCGGCGGCTCCCTCCAGCTGATCGGCCAGGAGGGGCACGTCGGCGGGGGCGGCGCCGCCCCTGTGCGCCTCGGCGTCGTCGTCGAGGCTGACCTGGATGAAGCAGTCAAGGCTGCCCCGGCCTGAACGCTCCTGTTCCACGGCCATCGCACGGCCAAGCGCTTCCACCAGCTGGGAACGGTCCACGGAATGCACGGCGTGCGCGTACCGGACCACGGTTTTGGCTTTTTTGCTTTGGAGCTGGCCCACGAAATGCCACCTGACATCGAGTCCGCTCAGCAACGCCGCCTTTTCCGACGCTTCCTGGTCGCGGTTCTCCCCGAAGTCCGCCACGCCAAGCCCGGCCAGCCGGGCGATGTCCTCGGCGGGGTGGAATTTGGAGACCACAATGAGGCGTGGCGGGTCGTCGGTGCGCTCTGCGGCGGCCACCGCCGCCGCGATCCGCTGCCTGACGGCTGTCAGTCGTTGCCCCAGCTGGGCTGTCCGAGGGTCCGTTTCCGGCGTCATCTCACTCATGGGTCCACACCAGGCCGGCGAACCGTCCCGAGTTCCTGTCCCTCCGATAGGAGTAAAGCGTTTCGGTTTCCAAGGTGCAGGGTCCCCGGTATTCAACCAGCACACCCTCTGATTCGAGTTGGCTCACCGCGCCGGCGGGCAAATCCAGAGCGGGAGTTCCCCACGTGGTGGCCGACCAGGCGGCAGGCGCGACGGCGGCGACCTCCTCGCGCAGTTCGGCCGGCACTTCGTAGCACCGCCCGCAGATTGACGGTCCGAGCCAGGCGCGGATGTTCCTGGCCCCCGCGGCGCGAAGCTGGTCCACGGCAGCGGGAATGACCCCCGAGGCCAGCCCCGGGCGCCCGGCGTGAACCACGCCAAGCACAGGGCCGGCGCCGCCGGAGTCGCCAACCAGCACCAAGGGAATGCAGTCGGCTACCATGACCGCCATCGGCAGCCTGCGGGAAACCATGGCATCCGCCGTGGGTGCCGCGGTGGCGGACTCCAGGACGGCCACGTCGTTTCCATGAACCTGGTTCATGTACTGGAACCGGCGGGGCGCGATGCCCGCCGCCTTATCCAGTTCCTCCCGGCGCCGCATCACCGACGGTCCATGATCGCCAACATGCAGTGCGAGGTTGCCCGCACCTGTGTCAGTGAATGCCACCGACACACCGGGGAAGACTTCAGCACGCCACAGAAACAATCAGAACACCGACAACAATCAAAAACACCGACAATCAGGAGAGCGACAGCAAGGAACCTCCCGGACGGCACTGCCGTCCGGGCAGCGCCTACTTCAGGAAGTCCGGAACATCCAGGTCGTCTGAGCGGCTGCCCGAGAGGTCCGGCTCAACAACCGACGGAAGGTCGACGTCGAACCCCGAGTCAGCGGGAACGGCAGAGGGACGCTGCTGGCCCCAGTTGCTCAGACCTGCTGCTCCGACTCCGGCGTGCACCGGCTGGACGTGGACCTGATGGTTGTTCGACGGCGCCTGGTTCGACGGCGCGGTGGCCGGAACCGCCGGGCGCTGGGGCGCGGACTGCGGCTGGTCCATGGAAGGAGAGGTGGCCTTGACGTCGTCGAAGCCGGCGGCAATCACCGTGACGCGGGCTTCGTCGCCGAGGGCGTCGTCGATCACCGCGCCGAAGATGATGTTGGCTTCGGGGTGCGCCACTTCCTGGACCAGGCGGGCAGCCTCGTTGATCTCGAACAGGCCGAGGTCCGAACCGCCCTGGATCGAGAGCAGAACGCCGTGGGCGCCGTCAATGGAGGCCTCAAGGAGTGGCGACGCAATGGCCAGTTCGGCGGCCTTGACGGCCCTGTCCTCGCCGCGCGCCGAGCCGATACCCATGAGGGCGGATCCGGCACCCTGCATGACAGACTTCACGTCGGCGAAGTCCAGGTTGATCAGGCCGGGGGTGGTGATCAGGTCGGTGATGCCCTGGACACCGGACAGCAGGACCTGGTCGGCGGAGCGGAACGCATCCAGCACCGAGACGTTGCGGTCACTGATGGACAGCAGGCGGTCGTTCGGGATGACGATCAAGGTGTCGACTTCGTCGCGCAGGGCGTCAATGCCGGCCTCGGCGGAACCCGCGCGGCGCCGGCCTTCAAACGTGAACGGACGGGTCACGACGCCGATGGTCAGTGCACCGAGGGAGCGGGCGATACGGGCCACGACGGGCGCGCCACCCGTTCCGGTGCCGCCGCCTTCGCCCGCAGTAACGAAGACCATGTCGGCCCCACGGAGCACTTCCTCGATCTCGTCGGCGTGGTCCTCGGCAGCCTGCTTGCCGACCTCCGGGTTGGCGCCTGCGCCAAGCCCGCGCGTCAGTTCGCGTCCGACGTCGAGTTTGACGTCGGCATCGCTCATCAGCAGGGCCTGGGCATCGGTGTTTATTGCGATGAATTCAACACCGCGGAGACCCACATCAATCATGCGGTTGACTGCGTTCACGCCACCGCCGCCGATGCCGACGACCTTGATGACGGCCAAGTAATTCTGCGGAGCTGCCACGTTACGTGTCCCTTGTTCGTGTCCTATTGCGAAAACTGATGGAGTCGAGCTTGAAGCTTTGAACCTTAACCTTCGAGTTGAAGGTTATAGTTATGTCAAGTAACTCATGTCTGTGACGCTATTTCCTATGCTTCGTACATTCAATGACCACCACCGCGTGTCGTACTAATCACCGCGAAATAGAGCGGATCAGCGCGTCACCGGGTGCCGCGGCACACTGATGTCGTAAGTATTGACCGGATTGGCCGGGTCTGCAGGAACCTTGAGAAGGGCTTCCAGCACCCGCGCCTTCAGTTCCCGCTCCCCCGCGTTGCCCCAGATGATCGTCTGGCCGTCTACCAGCTTCAGCTCCACCGCGTCCACGGACTTTGCAGAAGCGTTGGACAGCCTGCCCAGCACGCTTGGCGGCAGGGCACCGAGGACCGCTGTGGTGGCCTGGAAGAGGTCCTTGCCGATGGTGCCTGCTCCGCCGTCAATCACCGGCAGCTGCACCGCTTCGGGATCGGCCGTGGTGCTGAGGCGCACGCCGTCCACATCCACCAGGAGGTATTCCTGGCCCCGCTTCACCAGCGCTACGGGGACGCGCTCCTGCACCTGGACCACGAGGACTGAAGGAGGGTGCGCCTGCGTGGTTACCGACTTGATCTGGACGAGTGGTTTCAGCAGTCTGCTGACTTCCTCATCGCTCACTTGCGGCAGGGGTTTGCCTTCAAGCGGCTTGAGGGCGGCCTGGACCTGCTTGGCCTTGAGCAGCTTGGTGCCGCTCACCGTCACTGACTTGACCGCGAGCACCGGGGAGTAGACGGCCGCCAGGAGCAGGCCCGCCACAAGTGCAGCCGCCACGCAGGCGGCCACAATGATGTTCCGCCTGATCCGTTTGCCCTTGGGCTCGGGGAACGCAAGCACGTTGTCAGCCTCGGCGCTGCCGGATCCGGTTGTCGCGGACGCCGCGCCGTCCGGAGCCGCCTGCCTAAGCGTGCGCATTCCCCACGGCCGCTTTGCAGCCGCCAGCGGTGCTGCCGTGCCCTTCCCGGACGCCTCATGCCCGGGCTTGGTGCCCTGCCGTTTAGTGCCCTGCTTTTTGGTGCCCTGCTGCCGCTTCGCTGGCTCCGGGCGGCGTTCCTGGCCGTGGTCATGCGACGGGTCAGCGGGTGCGCTCTTGGACGCGGAGATGACGCCCGGCCGCTGCTCCCCACTGGCTTCCGGCGTTTTGTCCCGGTTTCCGGAGCTGACGGGCCGGTAGGTGGGCCGGCGCGTGCTAGCCACTGAGCGACTCCACGATGAGGGGCCCGTACGCGGTCACGTCTCCGGCGCCCGCTGTCAGGATGATGTCGCCCGGCTGCGCGGCTGCGTCCATGGCTTCGACTGCTGCTGCACCGCCTGCGACCCGGCGTCCTCCGGCCCCAAGGTGTGTGGCGATGAGTTCGCTGGTCACGCCGGGGATGGGATCCTCCCGCGCGGGATAGATGTCCAGCACCAGGGCGGTGTCAGCCGCGTTGAGGGCATCGGCGAACTCCTCGGCAAATTCCCTCGTCCTGGAGAACAGGTGCGGCTGGAAGAGGACGTGCACCTTGTGGCCCCCGGCGACGGAGCGCGCCGCGGCCAGGGCCGCGCGGACCTCGGTGGGATGGTGGGCGTAGTCATCGTAGACCCGCACTCCCCTGCCTTCACCCTTGAACTCGAACCGGCGTGACGCGCCGGAGAACCCTGCCAGGGCGGAGGCCGCCTTCGCCGCCCCTACCCCCAGCTCGAGCGCCACCGCCATTGCCGCGGCGGCATTGAGCGCGTTGTGGCGTCCGGGGACTTGGAGCGCAAGCGGAACCTGTCCTGCCGCCGTCGCGATGCTGACATTGCCGGGGCCACCGTCGAAGAGGCGCAAGTCGGCGTCGTCGGAGGTGCCGTACAGCACCACCCGGGTGTTGCCCCGCTGTCTCGTGCGCCGCGCCAGAGCCAGCGCCCCGGCGTCGTCCGCGCATGCCACGAGCACGCCGTCAGCGGGCAGCAGCTCCGTGAAACGGTCGAACGATTCATAGACCGCCTCGGCGGTGCCGTAATGGTCCAGGTGGTCCGGTTCGACGTTCGTGACCACGGCGATCTGCGGGCGGTAGTTGAGAAAGGACCCGTCGGATTCGTCCGCTTCGGCCACGAACACACTGGTGCTGCCGTGGGCCGCGTTAACTCCGAGCGACGGGACGTTGGCCCCGATGGCGAAGGACGGATCCAGGCCCGCACCCTGGAGAAGAACGGCGATCATGGACGTGGTGGTGGACTTCCCGTGCGTGCCGGCCACGGCGAC
This sequence comes from Arthrobacter sp. 05T444, assembly GCF_056395905.1. NCBI lineage: Bacteria > Bacillati > Actinomycetota > Actinomycetes > Micrococcales > Micrococcaceae > Arthrobacter > Arthrobacter sp. 05T444. The sequence goes on along the minus strand of NZ_JBFTKK010000015.1, from coordinate 72,223 downwards.
CACGAGGTCGTCGGCCATCGTGGCCGCCAGGGCCTCCGAACGGTGGAGGACCGGCAACCCGGCAGCTTGGGCGGCGGCCAGCTCGGGATTGTCAGCCCGGATGGCCGACCCCGCCACCACGGTCTCGGCGTCGCCGAGGTTGGCGGCGGCGTATCCCACGGAAATCCTGGCTCCGGCCGCGGCAAGGTCTGCCATGACCGGCAGGTCTTTCGCGTCCGAACCGCTCACCGGCACGCCCCTGGCCACCATGATCCGGGCCACGGCGGACATGCCGACGCCGCCGATGCCGATGAAGTGCACGCGGCCAAGCGAGTCCTGGCTCAGTGTGCCGTTGCTGGTCATTTGGATACCGCTTCCAGTACAAGACCGGCCATGAGCCGGTCGGCATCCCTGATGCCTAGGTTTTCGGAGTTCGCTGCCATGGAATCGAGCCTCGCCCGGTCGGTCAGGAGGGGAATGAGCCGGCTCCGGACCCATTCCGGCGTGAAGTCACGGTCCGCCACCAGCAGTGCGCCCCCGGCCTGCACCAGCCCGTCAGCATTGAGGGCTTGCTCGCCGTTGCCGATGGGCAGCGGAACGAACACAGCGGGAACCCCCACGGCGGCGACTTCGCTCACCGTGGCTGCACCCGCACGGGCCAGCAGAAGGTCCGCTGCGGCGTAGACCGACTCCATGCCGTCAACGTATTCGAGCTGCCGGTAGCCGTCGGCCTGGAGGGCGTTGCCTTCGCTGTCCTCGATTGACTTGCCCCGGCCGGTGATGTGGAGCGTCTGGATCCCGGCCTCTGCCAGGGCACCGAGCGACGCGGCTACCGTCCGGTTGATGCTCTGGGCGCCGGACGAGCCGCCCGTCACGATGAGCACGGGCTTTTCGGGCTGCAGTCCAAGGGCGGCAAGGGCTGCACCGCGGGCCGATTCCCTGACCAGGGCAGAAACTTCCCGGCGCATGGGCATGCCGACATGACGGGCATTCCGCAGCGGCGTGCCGGCGAAGGCCACGGCCACGTGCCTGCTCAGCCGCGCACCCACCCTGTTTGCCAGTCCGGGACGGGCGTTGGCTTCGTGGATGACAATCGGAATGCTGCGCCGCCAGGCCGCGAGGTACATGGGCGTGCAGACGTAGCCGCCCACCCCCACCAGGACATCAGCCCGGGCGTCATCAAGGATGCGGCCGGCCTGCTTCACGGCACCGGCCAGGCGGGCAGGCAGACGCAGCAAATCCGGAGAGGGCCGGCGCGGGAACGGAACGCGGTCAATGGTGGCAAGCTCGATCCCCGCGGCAGGAACCAGTCTGGTCTCCATGCCCGCGGATGTTCCGACAGCGAGCAGCCGGGCGTCCGGACGCGCCTCACGGATGGCGGACGCGATGGCGAGCAGCGGATTGACATGCCCCGCCGTTCCACCGCCGGCGAGGACCACGGACAAAGACTCGGTTTTCATCAGGTGCTGTTTACGCTTTCGTACGGGATTTCTTGCGTCCGGGCTTGCGGAGCGGGCCCAGCAGTTTCCTGGGCCGGAGGTTGGGCGCCATCTGGACCCGGGCCAGGGACAACACTACGCCGATTGCGCAGAGCGACATGAGCAGGGCCGACCCGCCGTAGGAAATGAAAGGCAACGGAACGCCGATCACCGGGACGAGGCCGGTGACCACTGCCATGTTCACCGTGGCCTGGCCCAGAAGCCAGACCATGATGGTGCCCGCGAGGACCCGGTGGAACAGGTCCTCCTGGGCCACCACCACACGGTAGATCGCGGCACCGAGGATGGCAAAGAGGATCAGTACGACGACGGTCCCCACCAGCCCGAGTTCCTCACCGATGATGGCGAAAATGAAGTCGTTGTGCGCTTCTGGTATCCAGCTGTACTTTTGCCGGCTCTGGCCCAGCCCGACACCGAACCAGCCGCCGGAGGCCAGCCCGTACAGGCCGTTGGTTGACTGGTAGTTGGCGTCCGTGCCGTCTCCGCAGGACTGTCCCGTCCACCACGAAGTGATGCGGCACATGCGGTTTGAGCTCGTCATGGCCATGACGGCCGTGGCCAGTATGCCGGCGACCGCTGCAAAGCCGAAGAGGTAGAGGCGCACCCCCGCGAAAAACAGCGCTGCGGCCATGATCATCATGATGATCATGCCCGTACCGAGGTCGTTTCCGGCGAGGACGAGTCCGATGATGCCGAGTGCCAGCGGCACTACCGGAACCACGGCATGCTGCCAGCGGTGGATCAGTTTGGATTTCTTGGCCAGCACGGTGGCCATCCACAGGGCCAAGGCTAGCTTGGCCGCCTCGGACGGCTGCAGTGTGAAGAACGAGCCTACTTCGATCCAGTTCTTGTTGCCGTTAACAGTAGTACCGATTAGCAGCACCAGCCCCAGGAGGCCGTAGGCGAGGATGATGCCCGGCCACGCCAGCCGCTTCAGCCAGACCACGTTGATCCGCGACAGCATGAACATGAAGAAGATGCCGATCCCCGCGAACAGCCCCTGCTTCAGGGCCGCCGTGTAGGGCGACTCCCCTGCCGCGATGGCCTCCACGCTGGACGCGGAGAGCACCATCATGATGCCGATCGCCGTCAGTGCGAGGGTAGCCCCCAGGATGAGGTAGTAGGTCGAGCCGTTCCGTGATTTCCCGGTTCCCTCCAGGGCGGACCAGAAGCGGCGGTACCAGCGCAGGAGCCTGGCCAGTGCCGGCGGCCGCTGCAGCGCTGTGCTGCCGGCGGGCCGCGATTGTCCGGCAGGCCTGCTTCGTCCGGCAGGTTTGGTCTGCCCGGAACGCTGTTTGGTGCGGGCGGCCGGTGTGCGGGAGGGCTGGGGGGCAGCCCCGCGGACTGTATCCGCCGTCCGCGGCTTGGCTGCCGCGGGACGTGTGGGCGTGCTGACCATTCTTACTCCTTGCCGGTCTGAGCCTGCCCTTCCACGAGCTCGCGGACTGCTTCAATGAAGGCGTCGCCACGGTGAGCGTAGGAAGAGAACTGATCCATGGAGGCAGCCGCCGGGGCCATGAGCACAGTGTCGCCTGAGGTGGCGAGCTGTGCCGCCGACGCGACGGCCAGTGCCATCACCGCCTCGCCGGATTCTGACGAAAGCTGCGCGGCGTCATGGCCCGTTCCGGCAGACTGCACATTTTCAGTGTCGCCCGTGACCGGCCGGATGACCGGTACATCCGGAGCGTGTCGCTGCAGCGACTCCTCGAGCGCCGCGGTGTCCCTGCCGATGAGCACTACGGCCTTGAGCCGGCGGGAGTGGCCGCGGACCAGTTCGTCGTAGCTGACGCCCTTGGAGAGGCCGCCGGCGATCCAGACAACGGGGTCGAAGGCCGACAGCGATGCGGCGGCAGCATGGGGGTTGGTGGCTTTGGAGTCGTTGATCCAGAGTACACCGTTATGCTTGGCCACGGGCTGGATGCGGTGGTTCCCGGGAATGTAGGATTTCAGCCCCTGCCGCACGTTTTCGGGGCTGAGCCCGTACGCCCGCACCAGGGCAGCCGCGGCCAGCGCATTGGCCACCATGTGCCGGGGGGCCACGGGGCCGAGATCAGCCATCGAGGCAAGCTCGGCCGCGCTGTCCCTGCGCTCAGCAATGAACGCGCGGTCCACGAGCAGGCCCTCCACGACGCCCACCATGCTGATGGCTGGTGTGACGGTGGTGAAGCCGACGGCCCGGCAGCCCTCCACGACGTCCGCGTCCTCCACCATGCGTTCGGTTTCGATTTGTTCGGCGTTGTAGATGCAGGCCTTCTGCGTGTGCTCGTAGATCTTGGCTTTGTCCGCAAGGTAGGACGTGTAGGAACCGTGCCAGTCCACGTGGTCCTCGGCCACGTTGAGGCAAACGCTCGCGACTGCCGAAACTGACTCGCACCAGTGCAGCTGGAAACTGGACAGCTCCACCGCGAAAACGTCGTACTCCACGGGATCCCGGAGGGCGTCAAGGATTGGTGTGCCGACATTGCCGACAGCGACTGCCTTGAGTCCCGCTGCCCGCAGCATTGACTCGGTCAGGCCGACCGTCGTCGTCTTCCCGTTTGTTCCGGTGATGGTCAGCCAGTCCGGCGTCTTGCGCCCTTCGCGGATCCGCAGGCGCCAGGCGAGTTCGACGTCGCCCCACACTGGAATGTGCGCGCGGGCGGCAGCGGCGAGCAGGGCCTGGTCCGGCCGCCAGCCTGGCGACGTCACGATCAGGTCCGGCTTCATGCCGTCGATTTTCGGTACCGACGTGACGGCGTCATCCCCCAGGAGGACGTCGGCGGCCCCGACGATCCTGAGGGTGTCCGCCTTTGCACTGGCCGTTTCGGACGTGGCAGCATCCACCACGACAACGCGGGCCCCCAATTCGATCAGCGTGTCGGCGGCCGAGAAGCCTGAAACGCCGATGCCCGTGACCACGACGCGAAGCCCGGCCCAGTCGGAGTCCCAGCTGACGAGGTCCTTCAGCCTGTCCGCTCCGGTTGCGGTGCCGCTCACAGCAGGACCACCCATTCTGCGTAGAAGATGCCCAGACCCGCGGCGACAAACAAGCCGGCCAGGATCCAGAAGCGGACGACCACGGTGACTTCGGCCCAGCCTTTCAGCTCGAAGTGGTGCTGAAGCGGAGCCATCTTGAAGAACCGCTTTCCCTTGGTCACCTTGAAGTAACCCACCTGGATAATGACTGAAAGGGTGATGAGTACGAACAGACCACCGATGAACGCGAGCAGCAGCTCGGTCCGCGACAGGATGGCAAAGCCGGCGATGGCGCCTCCGATCGCGAGGGATCCGGTGTCACCCATGAAGATCTTGGCAGGTGAGGTGTTCCACCAGAGGAAGCCCACGAGCGCCGCGCTCATGATGGCGGCCAGGAGAGCAAGGTCAAGGGGATCCCTGACGGAATAGCAGCCGCTTCCGGCCTGCCGTGGCGAACCGCAGGCCTGGTTACTCTGCCAGATGCCCATGAGTGTATAGGCGCCGAAGACCATCACCGCAGCACCCGCCGCCAGGCCGTCCAGCCCGTCAGTCAGGTTGACGCCGTTGGTGGCAGCGGTGACGATCAGGTTTGACCACAGAACGAAGAGAATCGCCCCGATCACCGTCCCGCCGAAGGCGAGGTCAAGCCACGGGATGTCACGGACCAGTGAAATCTTTGTGGACGCCGGGGTAAGTCCGTCCGGGTCGGGAAAGTTTAGTGCCATCACGGCGAAGATAATGCCCACTGCGCCCTGCAGAATCAGCTTGGCCTTGGCGTCCAGGCCAAGGCTTCGCTGCCGCGAAATCTTGATGAAGTCGTCCAGGAAACCCACCAGGCCCATGCCCACCATCAGGAACAGCAGGAGCAGGGCCGAGGCAGATGGGCCCGCGGACCGCGGATTCAGCATCCACATGATGAGGTGCGTCAGTCCGTAGCTGAGCAGGACCGCCGCCACCACCACAGTTCCGCCCATGGTGGGCGTGCCGCGCTTGGTATGGTGCGAGGTTGGACCGTCGTCCCGGATGAACTGGCCATAGCTCTTGTGGACCAACAGGCGGATGAACAGCGGTGTTCCCACCAATGCCATCAGCAGGGCCAGGCCAGCGCCGATCAATAGTGCAATCACAGCTGCTCGCTCCCTTCGTTGGCGGTTGCGCGGGTTTGTGGGGGTAATGCTATCCGATCGCCCAAATGGCGGAGTCCCACGCTGTTCGAGGACTTGAACAGCACCAGGTCGCCGGGTTCCAGCTGCGCTTGCAGCACGTCAAAGGCCTCATCCACGGTCTCAGCGAAGATGCATTCCTCTCCCCACGAGCCTTCCTGGATGGCGGAGACGTACAGCGACCGTGCCTCCCGTCCCACCACCAGCAGGCGTGAGATGTTCAGCCGCACCACTTGGGTGCCGACGACGGTGTGTTCACGAATGGACTCGTCGCCCAGTTCGAGCATGGCTCCGAGTACTGCCCAGGTGCGGCGGCCGCGGCCAAGGTCGGCCAGCGTCCGCAGTGCTGCCCGCATGGATTCCGGGTTGGCGTTGTAGGCGTCGTTGATAACGGTCACTCCGTCGGCGCGTTCGGTCCGTTCCATGCGCCAGCGGCTGGCGGCCGACTGGGAGCTGAGGGACGCCGCGATGCGGGCCGCGGGGATGCCGGCGGCGTGGGCAGCAGCTGCCGCCGCGAGCAGGTTGGCGACATGGTGCTCGCCGATGAGCCTGCTGGTGACGCCGACGGGCTCCTCCCCCGGCAGTTCAAGGTCAAACTCGGGATGGCCGGAGGCGTTGGTGTCCAGGTTCAGGGCTCTGGCGACCGGTCCGTCTGCAGCGGCGTTCCGGGAGGAGAAACCGAACACCGCGGCTCGTGTGCGTCCGGACATGGGCGCCACGCGGGGATCGTCCAGGTTCAGGACGGCGGTGCCGGCTGCAGGCAGTGCTTCTACGAGTTCCCCCTTGGCGGTCGCGATGTTGTCCACCCCACCGAATTCGCCGGCGTGGGCCGTTCCCACACCCAGGACCACGCCGATTTCCGGTTGGACCATCTGGCTCAGGTAGGTGATGTGGCCGATGCTCGTAGCACCCATCTCGATGACGAGGAACCGGGTGTCAAAGCCGGCCTGGAATACCGTGAGGGGCACGCCCACTTCCCCGTTGTAGGACCCCTGGGGCGCCACGGTGTTGCCCTCGGTGGAAAGGATGCCGGACAGGAGGTCCTTGGTGGTGGTCTTGCCGGCCGAACCTGTAATGCCGATGACCGTGAGCTGTTCGCCTGCAGCCTCGCGGCGTGTCCTGATCCGGCGGACGCTCTCGGCCGCGAGGGCACCCATGGCCAGCACGGCGTCTTCGACCACCACGGCCGGATAGCTTCGCCCGGCGGCGTCGGTGACGTCGCGTTCGGCAAGTGCCAGCACGGCGCCGCGGTCAAAGGCCGCTCCCATGAAACTGTGCCCGTCGGCATTTTCGCCCGGCTTTGCCACGTACAGCGAACCGTTAATGGCTTCGCGGGAGTCGGTGACCACCGAGCCAGGAGTTATGCCGGGTTCGGCGAGGAGTCGGCCGCTGGTGATTTCGGCGATTTCCGCCGCAGTAAATGCAATCATGTCGGTCTAGGACTCTATCCGGTCGTCTTCAAGAACGGTGAATCCTTGTGCCGTCAAGGCTTTCCGGAGCTCCACCCTGTCGTCAAGGGCAAGGTTCACTCCCTTGACCTCCTGCCACACTTCGTGTCCCCGCCCGGCAACGAGGATTGTGTCCTCCGGGGCTGCCAGTTCAACAGCCTTGCGGATGGCCTCGTCGCGGGGGAAGACCTCCAGGATCCGGCAGTCGAGCTGTTCGGTCTCCTTCGCGTCCGTGGCTCCGACCAGCACATCAGCCCGGATGGAAGCGGCGTCCTCGTCATGCGGGTCGTCGTCGCTAATTATCACAACGTCGGCAAGCCGCGCCGCGATGGCCCCCATGGCAGGCCGTTTGCCCTGGTCCCGCTGCCCGGTGGCGCCGAAGACGACAATGACCCGGGACGAAGGTTCGGTTGACCTGACGGCCTCCAGCGCACGGGCCAGCGCATCGGGATTGTGCGCAAAGTCAACCACGGCGGCAGGCTTGGCGGAAACGAGTTGCATCCTGCCGGGCACCGCGACGGTGAACGGGTCGGCGGCGTCGAGGGCAGCCTGCACGTCGGCCGCGTCCGCTCCGGCCGACAGGACCATGGCCAACGCAAGCGCGGCATTGGAGACGTTGAAGCTTCCGGGCAGCCCGGTGTGAACCCTCAGCTCCACGCCCGTGCGGCCCCGAAGGGTAAATTCGGTCCCGAGGCCGCGGGGCCGCGGGTCGGTGACGGTCCAGTCGGAGCGCTCAGCGGAAGGGGAGGAATCCTTCGTTCCGACTAGCGGCAGCGTGGAAAGCGTGGTGACCGGGAGCTTGGTCTCCGCGGCGAGGCGGCGCCCCCAATCGTCGTCGACCGTTACGACGGCGGCGCGGGCGCGCTCCGGCGTAAAAAGCTCCGCTTTTGTGCGGAAGTACTCGTCCATGGTTCCGTGCAGGTCAAGGTGGTCCTGGGTGAGGTTCGTGAAGCCGACGACGTCGAACACCACACCATCAACCCGGCGGAACTCGACCGCGTGTGAGGACACTTCCATAGACGCCGCATCGAGTCCCCGTTCGCGCATCAGTGCGAGCAGGGCATGGACGTCGGTGGATTCCGGCGTCGTCAGAAGGCTGGGAATCGGTTCGCCGCCGGCCAAGATCTCGATGGTGCCGATCAGGCCGGTCTTCTTACCCAGGGCCTGCAGCAGCGAGTTGACGAAGTATGTAGTGGTGGTCTTGCCGTTGGTGCCCGTGACGCCGAAAAGCGACGGCCGAGAGCCGTCCCCGGCCTGGCTCCGGTAAATCAGCGCGGACAGGAGGCCCACCACGGCGCGCGGCCCGTCCACCACAAGTACCGGTACGGAAACGTCGGGTGACAGCGCAAGGAGCCGCGCTCCGGCGTCGTCCGTCAGCACGGCGACCGCGCCGGACTCAATGGCGGTCGCGGCGAAGTCCGCGCCGTGCCGGGTGGAACCCGGCAGCGCCACGTAGAGATCGCCGCGCTCCACCGTACGCGAATTGAGGGAGATCCCGGTGACCTGGACGGAGGCCGAGGCTCCGGCCACCGTGACGCCGACCGACTGGCCGATGACACCCAGCTCGACTGCGGCGACGGCCGTGGGCCGGAAACCGCTGCGGGCCGTCTGCCCGTCCGTGGCATCGGCAGCGCCGGGGGCATTGTGCTCTGACAAGTGGATCTCCGTTGGTTTTAGTGGACCAACGGACACGGCAGAACGAAGCGTTCACGTGTACCGCGGTCGTGATTAAGCGGCGTGTTACTTGGCGTACTGCGGCAGTCTGACCGGTGCGCCCTTGGACGGCGGAACGTTGTACGTCCGCAATACCTGGCTCATGACCGAACGGAACACAGGCCCGTTGGTGATGCCGTAAATGGAACCCTTGGGCCGCTGCAGGACCACCTCAACAATAAACCGCGGATCGTCCATCGGCGCCATTCCCAGGATAGAAGCGGTGTAGCCGCAGAACCCGGCCGTTCCGTCATCGCACGGCGATTCGGATGTTCCTGTCTTGGCTCCGACGCGGTAACCGTCGAGGGCCGCTTCCTTGATTTCGCCCTCGGTGACGGCGCTTTCCAGCATGTCCCGGACCTGCTTGGCAGTGTTCTTGGAGACGACCTGGCGGGAGGGCTTGGCCGGCACCTTCTCTTCGCTGCCGTCGGGACTGATGTAGCTGTCTATCAGCCGGGGCTGCAGCATGACGCCGTCATTTGCAATAGTCTGGTAGGCACGCACGGTCTGCAGCGTCGACTGAGACACGCCCTGGCCGAATAGCACAGTGTATTGCTGCCGATCGTCCCATTGCGCCGCCGGAGTCAAAATGCCTTTCGCTTCGGCTGGAAGTCCGATCTCCGGCGTCTCCCCGATGCCGAACTTCTGCAGCCAGTCGTGCCGCTGATCCTTGGTCATGCGGCTGCCCGCCATCACGGTTCCCGTGTTCATGGAGTAGCCGATGATACCGGCGAGAGTCCTTCGCTCCGTGCCATGGGAAAACGCGTCATCGAACTGCTGGCCGTCGATCACCAGGGAGGGCGGGATCGTGAAGGTGTCCAGCGGGCTGGACTTGCCTTCCTGGATCAGCGCGGAGGCAACAAGCGGTTTCTCCACGGATCCGGGCTCGTAGGCTGCGGTCACGGCCCGGACGCCGCGGTCCTTGGCCGCCACTTTGCCAGGATCGTTGGGGTCGGGTGCGTTGGTGTCTGCCATGGCAATGAGGTTGCCGGTCTTGATGTCCGAGACGATGATGACGCCCCATTCGGCACTCAGCTTGTCAGCCTGGCTCTGGATGGCCTGCTGCGCGAAGTACTGGATGTCGGAATTGAGGGTGAGCTTGACGTCCTTGCCGTCCTGCGCCGGCGTCAGCTGGTCCACGCCCACGGGGATCCGGAGGCCGTCCGCGCCGATCTCGAACAGGCGCTTGCCGGGAGTCCCCCTGAGGATCCCGTCCTGGGTCTGCTCGAGTCCGGCCTGCCCTTTATCGCCGTTCTCCAGGAAGCCGACGATGCCGCCGGCCACCGAGCCGTTCGGGTAGACGCGTTTGCTGGTTCCCTCCGAGAATATGCCCGGAATCTGCAGCTTGGATACGCGGTCTTCAACGTCGGGCTTAAGGTCTTTGGCCACGATGTAGTACGTCTTCTTGCCTGTGACGGCGTTCCGCACGTCATCGGCATTCATGCCCAGGACGGCGGCAAGCTCAGAGATCCCCTGGTCGCGGGAAATCGTGACGAGTTCCTCTTCACCGTTGACATTCTCAAGCCGTTTGAAGGATTCCGTCTTGGTATTGACGGCTTGGTCAACCGTGATGTTGTAGCGGATCACGCTGTTGGCCAGCACCGTGCCGTTTGCGTCCACAATGCTGCCGCGTTCCGCGGGCAGCACCGTCGGCCGCAGGCGGTTGTCCAGTGCAGCCTCTGCCATGCCACCGACGTCGAGTCCCTGGACCAGGAAGAGTTTTCCGCCCACCACCACGAGCAATGCCAGCATGATGCTGAGTCCGAGGCGCAGCCGCTTGGTAGCGTTCGGGACTTTCTGCCTGCTTGCCTTGCCTTGCGCCACGATCATCCCTTACTGCTTGCCTTGCTGGCTGCTAGCCACGTCCGCCCTGCCAGTTACTGCCCCGGCGCCTTTTGTGCCGGTGCCGGGATGGTTCCTCCGTTGAGGACCGCCGCCGGTTTCGCCGCGGCCACGGGTGCCGCTGCAGCCGGTGCCGCGCCGCCCTCGTCTGCTGCAGGTCGCCGGCTTTCCAATGGTTCGTTGGTGCTGGCCGGCGGCACGACGTTGAGCTGGCCGGGGACGGCAGGTGCAGCAATGACTGCTCCCGCGGAGTCGCCCTTGACGGCCGGCTTGGCCGTTCCGCTGACAGTCAACGTGGACAGATCAATCTGGCCCTTGCCGGTGGAAGCAACCATTCCCAATTGTGTGGCCTTGGCCGCCAGATTCTGCGGAGCTTCGAAGTTTTGGACCTGCTGTGTCAGATCCTGGTTCTGCTTGGTGAGCGCAGTCTGTTCACTGCGGAGCTTCACCAGCTGATACTGGGCAGTGGACACAGAGATATTGAGGACGAGCACGGCCATCAGGGCGACGGCCAGCATGCCAAAGCACAGAACCACGAAGGGGGCCCGGCGTTTCCTGGGAAGGGACCGGACCACCGACAGCGGCGTACGTGCCTTGCGGGCTCCGGACAGCCCGGTGTCCACGTCCCCGGCGGTCCGGCCGGAGGAGACGGTGAAGTTCTTGACAGCTGCGGCGCTCATGCGGCTCTCCTGGCTCTGATGCGTTCCACTGCGCGCAGCCGGGCAGAAGCTGCGCGCGGATTCTCCGCGATCTCGACGGCGGTAGGCACCTCGGTGCCTTTGGTAAGGGTCTTGAGTTCGGCCTTGTGTTCTTCGAGTTCAACCGGGAATCCCAGCGGAGCCGACGACTTGGAACCCGCTTGGAAGACGCTTTTCACGATCTTGTCCTCAAGCGAGTGGTAGGACATCACGACAATCCGTCCGCCCAGGGCAACGGCGTCCACCGCCGCGGGGACGGCACGTTCGAGCACGTCCAGTTCCTCATTGACCTCTATCCGCAGGGCCTGGAACGTCCGCTTGGCCGGGTGCCCCCCTGACTTGGCGGCAGAGGAGGGGACAACAGCCCGGATCTGCTCCACGAGTTCGCCGGTGGTGGCAAACGGCTTCATGGCGCGGGCCGCGACAATCCGGTTGGCGATGCGGCCTGCGAACTTCTCCTCACCCCACTTGCGGATGATCCTCACCAGGTCTTCTTCGCTGTAATTGTTCACGACGTCGGCCGCCGTCTGTCCGCGGCTGGTGTCCATCCGCATGTCCAACGGAGCATCAAACGAGTAGGCAAACCCGCGTTCCCGCTCGTCCAGCTGCAGGGAAGATACGCCCAGGTCCATCAAGATGCCGTGGACCTCGGAAATGCCCAGGTCTTCGAGGACCTCGGCAATTTCGTCGTAGACAGCGTGGACAAGGTCGGTGCGCTGGGCGAACGGCTTCAGCCGCTCACCGGCGAGGGCCAGAGCCTCTTCGTCGCGGTCGATCCCCACCAGGTGGAGGTCGGGGAAGCGCTGGAGCATGGCTTCCGAATGGCCGCCCATTCCCAGAGTGGCGTCGATTGCCACCGGAGTCTCGCCGCGCAGGCGTGCCGCCTCGAATCCCGGGGCCAACAAATTGATGCACCGGTCCTTCAGGACCGGCACATGGCGTTCGGACGTCGGTTTGGGGTCGTGTTCGTTCATACCTTCGTCCTTCCTAGCTTGCCTCGGGTTGTTTCTTAAGCCAGATCCCCATCCGCGCCTATCCTGGTGACCGCCTGGCTCCGGGGAAGTGAGCCAGGAGGACGGTTGGATGGGCGGCTGGAGATCTCGTCCAAGAAACAGGTCAGATGTTTCGTGCCGGCACTCAGAGAATTCCGGCGATGGGGTTGTCGGTTTCGGAGAAGGAGGTTTCCTTTTCCGCCAGGTACACATTCCAGGCCTCGGCGTCCCAAATCTCAGCGCGGGTGCCGGCACCAATCACTGCCAACTCCCTGCCAAGGCCTGCGTACTCCCGAAGGGCAGGAGGGATAGTCACCCGCCCTTGCTTGTCAGGTACCTCGTCCGAGGCTCCGGAGAGAAAAACACGAATGTAGTCACGAGCCTGCTTGTTGGAGATGGGAGCCTCCCGGATCTGCTCATGAACCTTCGCGAATTCCTGCTCGCTAAAGACATAGATGCAGCGCTCCTGGCCTCGCGTGAGAACAAGTCCGCCGGCAAGTTCCTCACGGAACTTGGCGGGAAGAATGATCCGCCCCTTTTCGTCCAGACGCGGCGAGTGTGTCCCCAGGAACACATCCCACCGCCCGTCTGCCGTCAGAAGCCGAACAACCCCGCGCTGCCACTACCCTCTTACGTCCTCCACTTTACTCCACTTCTCCCCACAGTCAACGCAACACGGAGAATTCTCCGCCGCTTGGATAAACATTTCCCGCGTCTTTTCAGGGGTCTGGCCCGGGGTGGGAAGTGGAGGGGAAATCGGGGGGCGGTACACGCCACCCACCGGGAAATGCGGAAGCACAATCCGAGGGTCGCTTCCCCACCGCGGTGCCGGGCCCAGCGAGGTGGGCGGAAGGGCTGCCAATCCGCGGTCTTCCGGGGAAAACGCCTCACCCAGCAGTTCCCGGCCAGGCGGTGGGAGCATTAAACAACAATGACCCGCCGGAGCGGGTCATCGTTTCAAGTGCACCGAGGAGGTCGTGTGGTGCGACGTGGAGGTCGCTGGAAGTTCGGGTGGTGCGAAGTGGAGGACGCGGAGGTCAGGACTCGCCGCGGCGCCTTTCGTCCCAGCGCTCTTCAAGGCTGTTCATGAATGAGCTTTTGCCTTTGGACTTCTTTCCGCGCCCGCCGGTTTTTGCTTTGCCGGCCGAGGCGCTGCGCATCGTGGCGAAGTACACCCCCGCGCCCATGACGATAAATCCGAGGACACCAACGAAGATGTTCTGCAGGGAAACCCCCACCAAGAGGAGCAGGACTCCTGCCAGGGTCGCCAGTACGCCAATCACGATGTGCCGGGTGGACCATGTGCGGCCAGCATCCGAGCCCATGGAATTGGCGAACTTGGGATCGTCCTCATGCAGTTGCCTCTCGAGTTGCTCGAGCAGCTTCTGTTCGTGCTCCGAGAGCGGCATCACGACCTCCTTAAGTAGGCCAACGTCCGGACTGGTCGGGACCAGCTGTTCCTGCCACGTCAACGACCGGCATGCTTTACAGGTTCCCGGCCGTCCTTCGTTGGCAGGTCCTAGGATCCAAGCATACGGACGCTGGCGGGTCAGGTGATCCACACATGTCCAGACGTTCGAAATCTTTGTATCTCTAAGGATAGTTTGTTGAGCGGTGTTGTGAAAGACGCTATTCACGGACCGCAACCTTGATAACCCCTGAAAACCCGGCGAAATCTCCGGACCCGGTCCGGCTGTGTACAGCCGGCGTTCAGGGCCGGCCGGGAGGCATCTTGGCGGAGGCTCCCCCGGGGTCCAGCAGCCTCGCCGGAAGCACGGATTTGCTGCCGAATTTCTCCGTCACCCTGTCCAGCGCCTGCTCTGCGGCCCGCCAGTTGTCATCACGCCGGTCGAAGCTCAGCTGCAGCGACGTCTGTGCTGCGGCCTCCAGTTGCTCGGCACGCACACCCACCAGCCGGACCGTCATGGGGCGGTTTCCCAGGGACTCCAGCAGCTGGACTGCCACGGCGTAGATCAGCTGGGCGCTGTCAACCGGAGCATGCACCGTTCGGCTCCGGGTCACCGTGGAGAAATCGGCGTACCGCAGCTTAAGCGCAACTGTCCGCGCAACCATGCCGGACGCCCGCAAGCGTTCGGCGGTCCGGTGGGAGAGCCGCAGCAGTTCCCTATGGAGCAGGGCGGCGTCTGCGGTGTCCACGGCAAATGTTTCCTCTGCCCCAATGCTCTTCTCCAGCCGGACGGGGGTCACGGCCCTCGGGTCAATGCCCCACGACAGCCGGTGGACGTGTTCGCCCGTGGCGCCCAGCGCTTTCTTGAGCGACGCGACAGGAGTGGCGGCAACGTCAGCGACAGTCCGGATTCCCATCCGCGCAAGCACGTCCGCGGTCTTGGCACCGACGCCCCACAGAGCGTTGACCGGGAGACTATGGAGGTACGGCACCGTCTGCTCGGGCCGGATCAGCAGCAGGCCATCGGGCTTGCAGCGCGTCGAGGCGATCTTTGCCACGAATTTGCTGGCGGCGATGCCCACCGAGGCGGTGATGCCTAATTCGTTGGAGACCCTGCGCCTGATCAGCTCTCCGATGTCCTGCGGCGGGCCGAGCCGGCGGATCGCTCCCCCGACGTCGAGGAAGGCCTCGTCCACGCTCAGCGGCTCCACAAGCTCGGTGATGGATTCAAAAATGGACATCAGCTGCCCGGAAACTTCGTAGTAGAGCTTATGCCTGGGTTCGATGATGATGGCCTGGGGGCACATGCGGTGCGCTACGACCATAGGCATTGCGGACTTGATGCCGAAAGCCCGCGCTTCATACGAGGCCGAGAGCACCACGGAGCGGTCAGCGGGAAACCCCACGATGACAGGTCTGCCGCGCAGCTCCGGGCGTCCGCGCAATTCCACGGAGACGAAGAACGCGTCCATATCCACATGCAGAATGCTGCTGCGCCGGAGGTCCCGAAGACGCGCTTCGAGTTGCTCTTTGTCCTGGTCCGGCCCCACACCTGCAATCCTATGCCCTGGGACTGACTAAACTGGAGGCTGCATCCGGCATCAAACCCCAGGAGGAACGCACCTGTGAAGGTCATTGGAACGCACATGCCTGCAGGACTTGTCCTGCTTGCGGCCGGCACGGTGATGGCAGTGATGTCGGCCTGCGCGGCGCCTGCCCCTGGACCAGGCGCATCCACTGAAGCTGCTGTTTCGACCTCGGCCCTGGCGCAGGCGAGCAACACGGCTCCGCCCAGCCCGTCAGCTTCGCCCGGCACCTCAGCCACTGTGGGGGCACTCGTCGCCGGGTTCCCGCAAAAGCTTCTTCCGCTCATGCCCGGGGCCAAGGTCGTGGCGAGCAGTTTCGACAAGTCGGCTTCCCCCGCCACCGTCGCCCTGGTGGGCTCCGCTGCCGCCAGGCCTGCCGCCGTCGTCGCTTTTTACACCAAAGCACTCGAGGCTCAGGGATTCAAGGCCGTTCCGGGCAACAGCGTCGGCACCGTTGCCTCCAAGGACTTCGTCCGGGCCGGCAATGAGACCGTCAACATCGCGGTCCCGGAGAATGCAGGCGTATCCACGTTCACCATCGGCGCCAACGTGGCACCTGAGTCCGTCAAGTGATGGTGGCCGAACAGCTGCGCGTCGAACAGACAGCCTTCGTGGCTGCTGTCGCGGGCAAGCTCACAGACTTCCTGACGTCGAGACAATCCGTGATGACCGCAATCTCGCCGGATATCGATCCCATCATGGGCTCCATCTCAAACCTGGTCACCGGAGGCAAGCGGCTCCGTGCACTCATGTGTTACTGGGGATGGCGCGGAGCCGGCGGACCGGCATCCGCCGCGGACGTCATCACCGCCGGCGCGGCTCTCGAGCTGTTCCAGGCTGCGGCGCTGATCCATGACGACATCATCGACCGTTCAGACACGCGGCGTGGCGGCCCCAGCGTCCACCGCCGGTTCAGCCAGCTGCACGAGAGTCAGGGCTGGGCCCTCGACAGTGAACGGTTTGGCCACGCGGCAGCCATCCTTGCCGGCGACCTATGCCTGTCGTTCAGCGAAGAAGCATTCACCGAGATCGGCGAGCAGGCGGCGTCCGGGAGCCGGGCGAGGCTGATCTTTAACCTCATGCGGGCCGAAGTCATGGCCGGCCAATACCTGGACATTCTTGAAGAGGTCGCCGGACCTGTGCGCGACCGCGCCGGCGCCGTGAGCCGGGCGCAGTCGATCATCCGCTTCAAATCGGCCAAGTACTCAACTGAGCACCCGCTCGCTTTGGGCGGAGCGCTCGGAGGGGCCTCGGATGAGCTCCTTCGCGGCTACTCTGCATTCGCACTGCCGCTGGGCGAGGCCTTCCAGCTCCGCGACGACGTCCTGGGCGTCTTTGGGGACCCGGTCACCACCGGGAAGCCCGCGGGGGATGATCTGAGGGAAGGCAAGCGGACTGTATTGGTGGCCTTTGCCCTGGATCTGTCGACACCGGAGGAATCGGCCTATATCGACGCGAAGCTCGGCAGTCCGGATCTGAGCGACGAAGACGTTGCGGAGATCCGCAGGATCATTGCGGACTGCGGTGCGCTGCACGCAACCGAAGTCCTCATCGACGAGTTCGGGGCGGCGGCGTTTGATGCACTCGAGTTGCTCCCGTTGGACGACCTGCCGAAGACCGCCTTGCGGAAGCTGGCTGAAGCCACAGTAAGCCGCACCGCCTGAGACGAACGCAGGGACGGGCCGTCCTGGCCCGTCCCTGCGCTGCGCGAACAACCGAGGTCTGAGCCTCGCCCCGCCTGCCTGCGTGCCTGCCTGTCAGGCCAGGGACGCGTCTACCAGGCCAGGGACTGGGCGCGCCGGCGGATCTCGGTTTTGCGCCCTTCCCGCAGCGCGTCAACGGGGCGGCCGCGCAGCGAATCGTCGGGCGTAAAGAGCCAGGTGATGAGTTCTTCGTCTGAGTAGCCGGCATCGGACAAAACAATAATCGTGCCCTTGAGGCTTTCCACCACGTGTCCGTCCTGCAGGAAGGCCGCAGGCACGCACCGGATGCGGCGATCGCCCACGCGGAGCGCGGCCAGCGCGCGTTCATCCAGCAGCCCGTGGACTTTGGTGATGGAAACGTCCAGCAGCTGGGCTACATCGGGCAGGGGCAACCAGTCGCCAACAAGGCTTTCTACAGTACTCACGGGTCAAGATTGCCATGACCAGCGCATGCACGCCTAGTCGGCGGGGTGCAGCCACGGTTTTTCGTTGATTTCAATGCGCGACACACCAGAAAGCCTAACTTTCCGCATGCCAGGCAATTCTTGTGCTAAATGCAAAATCATGAGAGATTCTCATAGACCACATTTGCAACAAAAATAACTTGAGTAACACTAGTATCATTAGTCACACTGGCCTGACCGACAGCATTCGCCGCTGAGAAGAGGATCTTTCCCATGACGACGACCCGCTCGCCAAAGCAGCCCCCCAGGCCGAGCCTTCCCATGATTGCGGCGACGACAGCAACGCTGCCTGCCGTCATGCTGTCCTCCCTGGCGCTCGCCCAGCCCGCCGCTGCGGACGCACAGCCCAGCGCGATTCCCGCAATGCTTGCTGCCGCCATGCAAGCCCAGGCAGCTGCGGCCAAAGCCGGCGTCATTCCCGCCGCGTCCGTTCCGGCCACCATTCCGGCCGGCTTGCAGCCTTCCCGTGCAACGCCTAGCAGCCATACGGTTGTCCGAGGCGATACGGTCAGCGGCATCGCCGGCCGCTACGGCCTGAGCACATCGGGGGTGCTCAAGCTGAACAAGCTGAAACTCAACTCGGTGATTTATCCCGGCCAGAGGATCAAGTTGACTGCCGCCGCACCCGCCGCCAAGAAGGCACCGGTTGCCGCAGCCAGCACCGGCGGCAGAACGTATACCGTTAAATCCGGCGACACCCTGGGCGGCATCGCTGCCCGGCACGGTGTCAAGCTGTCCCAGGTACTGGGATGGAACCGCCTGAGCCTGTCGTCGGTCATCTACCCGGGACAGAAAATCAAGATCGGCGCCGGGGTGGCAGTGTCGCCCGCTTCGGCCAGCCCGGCTCCCGCTGCCCAGGCCTCATCCCGGTCCTACACCATCAAGTCCGGGGATACGCTGTCCGGAATTGCTGCACGGCACGGAGTCCGGCTTGCCGACATCCTGGCGGCGAACCGGCTCAAGGTAACCAGCATCATCTACCCCGGTCACAAGCTGGTCATCCCGGGGAAGTCCACCGGCGCACTCCAGCCGGCATCCAGCGTCACTCCGTTGGTGCCCAGTTCCTTCCTTGGCTACACCTACCCCGCGGCAGTAGTGAGCTCCGCCAACAAGAACAAGGCACTGCTCAACGCGTCGCCGGTGCCGACATTGGCGCAGATGCAGTCCATCGTGGCCGATACAGCCCGGCGCATGGGAGTGGACCCTGCCCTCGCCAAAGCCTTCGCCTACCAGGAGTCGGGGTTCAACCAGCGCGCCGTGTCCCCTGCCAATGCCATCGGCACCATGCAGGTCATACCCTCCTCGGGCGAGTGGGCATCCGATCTTGTCGGGCGGAAGCTCAACCTGCTTGACCCGTACGATAACGCGACCGCCGGCGTGGCCATCATCCGGCAGCTCATCCGCACAAGCAAGAACACGGACTACGCAATCGCCGGCTACTACCAGGGTCAGTATTCAGTCAGCAAGCACGGCATGTACTCCGATACCAAGGCTTACGTTGCGGCCATCAAGGCGCACCGGAAGACTTTCAGCTAAACCCCCCGGCGCCCCCATCCGCGTGGTGCAGGGGCCGCCGCTGCGGATAACGATACGGGTCCGGATCGCATGTTGATTCGGACCCGTTTCCGTGCAGCAATTAGGATCGTAGGGTGCAGGAAAACGTGTCGGACAGTCTTGTTGGTTCCCTGGTGGATAATCGCTACCGGGTCAATTCCAGGCTGGCAAGGGGCGGAATGTCCACCGTGTACCTGGCAACGGACCAACGGCTCGACCGCGAAGTGGCACTGAAGGTCCTCCACCCGCACCTGGTTAATGACGGTAATTTCCTTGACCGCCTGGCCCGCGAAGCACGGGCTGCCGCCAAGCTGTCCCACCCCCATGTGGTGGGTGTGCTCGACCAGGGGCACGACGGCCGGACGGCCTACCTGGTAATGGAGTACATCAAGGGCCACACCCTCCGGGACGTCATCAACGCAAAGGGCGCCCTCTCGCCCCGGCTCGCCCTCGCCCTCATCGATCCTGTCGTGGAAGGCCTCGGCGCCGCCCATGCAGCGGGACTCATTCACCGGGACGTCAAACCGGAGAACGTGCTGATAGCCGAAGACGGCCGGATAAAAATCGGCGACTTCGGACTGGCGAGGGCAGTCACCGCCACCACGAGTACCGGGACGCTGATCGGCACGGTGGCCTATCTGTCACCAGAGTTGGTGCTGGGCAAACCGGCCGATGCACGCAGTGACATTTACTCCACCGGAATCATGCTTTTCGAGATGCTCACCGGCCGGCAGCCCTTCGACGGTGAAGTCCCGATCCAGGTGGCCTACCAGCACGTGAATTCGACGGTTGGGCCACCTTCCGGGTTCGCCCCCGGGCTCGCTGAAGAAGTCGACGAGCTCGTGCAGTGGTGCACCGCGAACGATCCCGAAAAACGTCCCGTGGACGGCTATGCACTGCTCTCCGAACTGCGGCACATCCGCACCAACCTCACCGACACGGAGCTTGACCTGCAACCCCCGGCGGCCCTCCATGCCGCGGAGGCAGCCGGCGCGGAGCCGGAGATGGGCGCGGGCGGACGCACCGGCGCAGCAGGACCCGTCCCGCCACAGCCGCCGATGCCACAGCGGCCGGCCGCCGTGAACCATACCGAACTGCTGAGTCCGGTACAGCGGCCCACGGAAATCATTTCGCACACGAGCAACCCCACAGCGGTCTTCCCCCATGCCCGGCAGCTGCCCCCGGCCTTCGGGCTGGAGCCGCCCGAAACCGACGACGCCGCGCCCGCTGCCCTGGGTTCCAGGGAAGCCGGCGACAGGGAACTGAGCAAGAGGGAACAGCGGAAACAGGACCGCGTCGGCGAAAGGGCGCGCTCCCGGGCCGCCGCAACCCCGCTGCGCACGCTGCGCGAAGGCAACTCACGGCGCCGTGGCGCTCTCTGGATCGTGATTCTGGTCATCGCGGCGCTCCTGGCCACCGGCGCAGGCTGGTTCTTCGGCATGGGTCCGGGTTCCCCCGGCACCGTGCCCTCAGTAGCGAACAGGACCGTGGCCGAGGCGCAGCAACTCCTCCGCACGGCCGGCTTTCAGTCGAGCACCCAGGATGTTTTCGACGACGACGTCCGTGCAGGGCTGGTCGTGGGGTCGGAGCCAGATGCCGGAACGGAGATCCGCAAATTCCAGCAGGTCTCACTCTTCGTCTCCAAGGGCCCGCAGCTTTTCCCGCTTCCCGTGCTGTCAGGAAAGTCCTTGGAAACGGCCAAGTCAGCCCTCAACGGCTCTGAAATGGCCCTGGGAAAGATCACCGAGAAGTTCGATGAAGAAGCGGCGGCAGGCACAGTCCTCGGCCAGTCCCCCGCGGCGGGAACACAAGTCAGGCACGGAACGCCCGTGAGCCTCACAGTTTCCAAAGGCCCGCAGCCCATACCCGTACCGGATGTGCGCGGCGAGGAGAAGGAATCTGCCGTCCAGGCCATCGAGGCGGCCGGGCTGAAGGCGGTAGTCGCGAAGGACACCGTGCATGACCGGAACGTTCCGAAGGGCGCCGTCGTCAACCAGGAGCCGGCGTCTGGCAATCTGACGCGGGGCCAGGCCATAACTCTGACCATCTCCGACGGACCGAAGCTCGTGAAGGTGCCGAACTACATCGGCAAGCAGGCCAGCGATGCCCGCGAAGCACTGGAGAAGCGCGGCTTCGAAGTCCGCGTCAACAACATCCTGGGCGGGTTCTTCGGCACGGTCCGGGACCAGGATCCGGTGGACACCGAGGTACCTGAGGGATCAGTCGTGACGCTCACGGTCGTCTAACCGTTCCAGAGCATTGGCCCGTCCCCGGCGTCTGGCCCACGACATGCCTGCGGGCCCCGGGACATGCCCGGAGCCCGCCAGGGAACCGCTTGGAGTTAGTGCCGGGACGCTTCTACGGTGCCCGGCCTCCCCTTTAGTGCCGGGACAGGGCCCCGGCCACGAGGAATGCCATCTCCAGGGACTGCATGTGATTCAGGCGCGGATCGCACACCGACTCGTAGCGGTCCAGGAAGGCTTCCTGATCGATGGGGTCGGCGCCGCCCAGGCATTCGGCAACATCGTCACCAGTCATTTCGACGTGCAGGCCGCCCGGAATCGTGCCCAGGGCATGGTGCACTTCGAAGAAGCCGCGGACCTCATCGATGACGTCGTCGAAGTTGCGGGTCTTGTAGCCGTTCGGCGACGTGACGGTGTTCCCGTGCATCGGATCGGTGACCCACAGGACCTTCGCGCCGGACGCCGTGACCCTTTCCACGATCGCGGGAAGCTTTTCGCGGATGTTGCCCGCACCCATGCGGGTGATGAAGGTCAGACGGCCGGGTTCGCGGTCCGGATCCAGCTTGTCGATCAGCCGCAGGGCATCGTCACCGCTGGTGGACGGGCCGAGCTTTACACCGATCGGATTGCGCACACGCGAGAGGAAATCGACGTGCGCGTGGTCCAGTTCGCGGGTGCGCTCACCGATCCACAGGAAGTGCGCGGAGGTGTCATAGGGGAAGCCGGTGCGCGAATCGATGCGGGTCAGGGCACGTTCGTAGTCGAGCAGCAGCGCCTCGTGGCTGGCGTAGAACTCCACACGCTTCAGCGCCTCGAAGTCTGCGCCACAGGACGCCATGAACTTGATGGCACGGTCGATGTCCCGTGCCAGCGATTCGTAACGCGCGTGGGCGGGGTTCTCGGTGAAGCCCTTGTTCCACTGGTGCACGAGGCGAAGGTCCGCGAAGCCGCCCTGGGTGAAGGCACGGATCAGGTTCAGCGTGGAAGCGGAGGTGTGGTAGGCCCTGAGCATCCGGCTGGCATCGTGGCCCCGGGATTCGGGGGTGAAGTCGTACCCGTTGACGATGTCCCCGCGGTAGGCCGGAAGGGTCACGCCATCGCGGGTTTCATCGTTCGAGGAGCGCGGCTTGGCGAACTGGCCCGCCATCCGGCCCATCTTGATTACCGGCATTGCGGCACCATACGTGAGGACCACTGCCATCTGCAGGATCGTTTTCACGCGGGCGCTGATCTTGTCCGCCGTAGCGTCCCCGAACGTCTCGGCGCAGTCTCCGCCCTGGAGCAGGAAAGCTTTGCCCTGCGCGGCGGCGGCGAGCCGTTCGCGGAGAACGTCGACTTCACCGGCGAAAACGAGGGGCGGGAGCACCGACAGTTCACCGACGGATGCGTCGAAGACGTCCCTGTCCTGCCACGTGGGCTGCTGCGAGATGGGAAGGTCCCGCCAGTTGTCCAGTCCCGGATAATTAGCGGCACCGCTCTGTGCGGTGCTGGTCAGGGAAGAGGCCGGTTTTGCAGATAGCTCAGTCACACTACTAAGACTAGTTGCCGGAGCGGGCATCCGGACACCCGACCTGTCATTGACCGGAGGCTGGGCGTCATACACCTATGCCGAGCGCAAGGGGCGCCTAGGCACTGCGGGAGGATCCGGCGTCGTTCTCCCCACTTGGCTCGTGCCGGGAGCCTCGTCCGGGAGTTTCCCCGGGCGCGGCATCAGGTCCGCCGGCAGGGGCCGGTTCCCCTGCATTAGGCTCCCCGGCGTTAAGCTCCCCGGCAACCTGCGCGGATCCATCCGGCGGGATGTCACCGCGAGCGTCACGGGCAGCGGAGGCGCCCGGCGGGGTGTCACCCGCCGGGGTCGCGTTGGTCGGGATCCCGCCAGACGGGGTCTCAGCGGACGGGGCCGCGGCGGAGGGGCCCTTCCCCGCCAGCCGCAGCTTGACCACGGCGGCATATTCATCCACGTATTCCTGCCCGGAGAGGCGCATGAGCTCATACATGATTTCATCGGTTACCGATCGCTGGATCAGCCGGTCTTCCGCCATGCCCTGATACCGGCTGAAATCCAAAGGTTCGCCGAAGATCATGCCAATGCGGCGGATGTTGGGCAGCCGTTTTCCGATCGGCTGGACCTTGTCCGTACCGATCATCGCCACCGGAATCACGGGCACCCCGGCCTGGAGTGCCAACCGGGCCACCCCCACTTTGCCCCGGTACAGGCGGGCATCAGGGCTTCGTGTCCCCTCGGGATAGATCCCCAGCAGTCCCCCGCTGGTCAGCACGTCCATGCCTGTCTCCAGCGAGGCCGCGGATGCAGCACCACCGGAGCGGTCCATGGGGAGCTGGTTGGTGAGCCGGAAGAACAGGGCCGTCATCCGGCCCTTGAGCCCTGTGCCGGTGAAGTACTCCGATTTGGCCAGGAAAATCACGGGCCGGGGCACCATGAGCGGCATGAAGATAGAATCCGAAAAGGACAGGTGGTTGGAGGCAATAATCGCCGCGCCCTCGGCCGGCACGTTGTCCAGTCCCTTGACCCAAGGCCGGAAGAGGGTGCGGAGCACCGGACCCAGGAAGACCCTTTTCATGACCCAATAGAACACGTGTCCAAACCCCTCCGGAAGGCAACTGGCAGGCGCTCCAAAGGACCCGGCCAGCACTGCAATGCAACCCTACTCTAGTGAGATTTAGGCGTAACAGTGACACGATGGTCTCATGACAGAAAGCAGCGACCGGACCACGCCCGCCGCTTTCAGCTACCCGGGCCATGGCCCGAATGCGCGCATCGGAATCGCCATCTGCCATGGCTTCACCGGCAGCCCCTTGAGCATCCTTCCTTGGGCGGAATACCTGGCAGAACGGGGCTTCGCGGTCTCTGTACCGCTGTTGCCCGGCCACGGGACGCGGTGGCAGGATCTGGCCCGCACTGGCTGGGGCGACTGGTTCGGCGCCTTTGACAAGGCGTATCTGGAGCTTGCCGCCAAGACCGACGACTGCTATGTGGCCGGCTTGTCCATGGGCGGCGCCATCGCACTGCTGACTGCCGCCCGCCGGGATGTGTCAGGCGTGGCCGTGGTCAACCCGGGACTGAGTTTCTATGACCGCCGGGTCCGGGTCATCGGACTGCTCAAGTACTTCCAGCGGACCACGGTTCCCATTGAAGAGGAAAATCCGACGGCGTCCCGCACCGAAGACGGCGACTACTCACGGACGCCGCTGGCAGCCGTCCATCAGCTGAAAAGGCTCTTCGCGGCCGCTGTCCGCGGACTCCCCAGGATCAAGGCGCCGGTGCTGGTTTTCAAGTCAGTGAACGACATCGTGGTGCCGCCCACGTCCCTGGCTATGGTCAGGAAGGGTCTCGGATCAACCTGCCTTGAGGTCGTTTGGCTTCAACACAGCGGCCACGTTGCGACGCTGGATGTCGACGCCCGGGAAATTTTCGAAGCGTCCGCGCGGTTCTTTCAGGTGCACGCACGAAGCCACGTATCGTCGGAGAAGTCATGAGCATAGTTCCGGACCACAGTCCGTTCAGCAGCCCCTTTTCCGGCGAGGGCCCGAGTGTCGGCGTCGCACTCTCGCACGGGTTCACCGGCAGTCCGCACGCGGTGCGGGCCTGGGCAGCGGCGTTTGCCTTAGCCGGCTTCGCCGTCCGCATGCCGCTGCTTCCCGGTCATGGCACCACCTGGCAGGAACTGGCGCGAAGCCGCTGGCCGGAGTGGCATGACGCCATGGATGCGGCGTACCTGGAACTTGATGCCGAGTGCGACCAGGTCTTCTCGGCGGGCATCTCAATGGGCGGCGCCCTGGCCCTTCGTATCGCCGCCACCCGGCCGGTTGCCGGCACCATCCTCGTCAATCCCGCACTTGTCATCGACGATCCCCGCGCCCCGCTGGCCGGAATCCTCAAGCTGGTGCTCAAGAGCACGCCGTCCATAGGAAACGACATCCTCAAACCGGGCATTGACGAGGGCGCCTACGCCAGAACCCCCGTGGCGGCGGCCCATGAACTCAACAAGATGTTCAAGGACACCCGCAAGCTGTTGCCGCGCATTACAGCCCCGGTGCACGTGTTCCGCTCCACGGTGGACCACGTCGTTTCCGACTCGAGCATCGTAGCCCTTCGGCGCGGCCTGACCCGCGCGCCCCTGCAGTTGACCAAACTTGAGAACAGCTATCACGTAGCGACCCTCGATAACGACGCCGAGCAGATCTTCAGCGGCTCGGTGGACTTCATCCGTGACGTTCTCGCGCAGACCCGCCCGGGTCTGAAGCAGTCCGCGACAGCAAGCCAGAAGGGCGAGCCCGATGAACAGGCCTGATTCAAATTCGTCCGATCCCAGCGCCAACCAGGACGACGCCGTCTGGCTGGATCTCGTGGCCAGGCTGGAAGCGGACACTGCTTTTGATCCCGAAACCCGCAACCAAAACGGTGCCGGGAGTACTCCCGCCGCGGACAGCACCGGCGCCGCCGGCGGCACGATGCCAGGTTCCGCAGCGGAGAGCCCGGCCAAGCACTTCACCGACTTTGATCCGCTGGGGCTCGCACCGCGTGCCGGCGCGCCCACCGAGTTGTCGGCAGCAGAGCGGCAGGAGGCGGCCGCCCGCCAGCGCGCTGCCGAGAACGCTCCGCCGGGGTCCGGGGCGCCGGGATCTGCAGGATCCGAAGGCCCACGCGACTACGGCATGGAAGACGACGATGGCGCATTTGTGCCCGAGGAACCGCCCAGCCTCTCGGCCACCGACCCCCTGACCATGCTGGCGTGGATCGGCGCAGTGGGCGCTCCAGTGGCATTGGTATTGTCGGCGATGTTCTGGCGCTCAGCGCCGCTCCTGGCGATCCTCGGCATGGTGGTCACCTTTGTGGGCGCGGTGGTCTACCTGATCATGAAGCTGCCCCAGGACAAGGACGAAAACGACGACGGCGCCCGGGTCTAAGCGGGACGCCGGGTCTAAGCGGGAAGGCCGGGTCAGTTGTGCGTCCGGCTACTGACGCGGGACAGGTCTGCGGCGCCGATGAGTCCGGCGTTCGGCCCGAGGGCCGCGAGGGCAATCTCCGCGGCAGGGCGGAAGCCGCGCCCGGTGAGGTTCCGGGCAAAGGCCTTCCTGGCCGGCGCCACGAGCAGCTCGCCGGCCGCGCAAAGTCCACCGCCGATCACGAATTTTCCCGGGTCGAGTGCCGCGGCCAGGTTGGCCAGCCCGAGCCCCAGCCAGTCCCCCACATCTTCCAGCAGCTCCCGCGACGCCGCGTCTCCGGAGATGGCCAGTTCGGTCACCGTGGCTCCCGTGATGCGGTCTGCGTGTCCGTCGACGGCCTTGAGGAGCTCCTGCGCCACCGGGGAGTTAGCGAGGGCGAGCTCCCGGGCCTCCCGGCCGAGGGCATTGCCGGAAGCGTACTGTTCCCAGCAGCCGCGGTTGCCGCATTCGCAGCGGTGGCCGCCGGGCATGATGATCTGGTGCCCGAATTCCCCTGCGACACCGAATCGGCCCCGCTCGACACGGCCGTCCATGACCATGGCCCCGCCGATACCGGTCCCGAGGGTGATGCACACCAGACGGTCCTGCCCCTGGCCGGCGCCAAACCGCCATTCTGCCCACGCGGCGGCGTCGGCGTCGTTGACCAGCATGACGGGGCGGCGCAGCAGGCGCTGCAGGTTGTCCCTCAGCGGTTCGTTGCGCCAGGCAAGGTGCGGGCTGAAGAGGACGGTGCCGCCGTCGAGATCCATCCAACCGGCCGCGCCGATGCCCACGGACCTGATCCGGGCTCCGCGGCCCAGTTCCTCCACGAGTTCGACTATTACCTGTTCGACGGCACGGGGGTCACTACCTGGGGTGGACCGCCTGGCTTCGCTGACGATCCGTCCCTCCGCGTCGACTACCCCGGCCGCAACCTTGGTGCCGCCGATGTCGATGCCGATGGCCAGCCCCGTGCCGGCTGGGCGCATGTGCTGCCGGAACATCCGGCGGGGTGAGCTGCCGCCCTGGCTGCCGAGCGAGCGTCGCCGCCATGCCCGCGGTCCGGTCTCACGGGTCGGGCTGTGCGGTCCGGTCTGTTCGCTGGGCGGGGGCTGCTGCATAATCCCCCATTCTAGGTGTCGGCGCCGGGGCACGCCCGCCCGTGACTTATTGGCTGAAACGGCGCATTGACGTAATGTTACTGGCGAGTAGCTAAATGGCACCTGGCCCGCATGGGCGGGGTACTAAGGTTAGGACTAACCGCAGCGGCCTACGGATATCAAAGGAGCTATCGTGCGCGAATTCAGTGTTCCGCCCCTGGTGACCGTCCCCCCGGACACCAATATCACGGACCTTGTGGTGCGCCAGGCGGCCAAGGCAACAAATCCGGCCCTGTTTTCCCGGCTGGACGCTGCCGGTCAATGGCAGGACATCGCGGCCGTGGACTTCCTGGCAGACGTCTCCGCCCTCGCGAAGGGACTCATTGCCAGCGGCGTGGGCGCCGGAGACCGCGTGGGGATCATGTCCCGCACACGCTACGAATGGGCACTCGTCGACTTTGCCATCTGGTTCGCCGGCGGCGTGTCCGTGCCCATCTATGAGACATCCTCTCCGTCCCAGGTTGCCTGGAACCTGGGCGATTCCGGGGCGGTGGCCGCCTTCGGCGAGTCCGACCACCACGAAAACATCATCAGGCAGGCTGCCGTCTCCGAGGGTCTCACCGCCCTCACACACGTCTGGCAGCTTGAAGGACGAGGCCTGGATGCCCTCCGCGAAGCCGGGTCGAACGTCAGCGACGACGAACTCGAGGAACGCCGGCAGGCCGCCAACCTCAGCGACATCGCCACCATCATCTACACCTCCGGAACCACGGGCCGGCCCAAGGGCTGCGAACTGACGCACGGGAATTTCGTGGAACTGTCGGAGAACGCGCTGGCCACCTCACTGCGCCAGATCGTCAACGAGCAGGCCCGGACCATCATGTTCCTCCCGCTGGCCCACGTCTTCGCACGTTTCATCTCGGTCCTCGCGGTCGCAGCGGGCGTCACCGTGGCCCACACGCCGGACATCAAGCACCTCCTGCCCGATCTGCAGAGCTACAAGCCCACGTTCATCCTTGCAGTGCCCCGCGTGTTCGAGAAGGTGTACAACTCGGCGCTCACCAAGGCCGAGGACAGCGGAAAGGGCGCGATTTTCCACAAGGCCGCCGACACCGCCATTGCCTATTCCCGCGCCCGGCAGGACGGCGGCGTCGGGTTCGGGCTGAAAATCCGGCACGCAATCTTCGACAAGCTCGTCTACGGAAAGCTCCGTGCCGCCTTGGGGGGCCAGGTGGCGCACGCAGTGTCCGGCGGCGGTCCGCTGGGTGAGCGGCTCGGCCACTTTTTCCAGGGCATCGGACTGCAGATTCTGGAGGGCTATGGCCTGACAGAGACCACGGCGCCGATCAGCGTCAACACCCCCGAAAGGATCAAGATCGGTACGGTCGGTGCGCCGCTGGCCGGCAACACGGTGAAGATTGCCGACGACGGCGAGATCCTCACCAAAGGCGTTTGCGTCATGCGGGGCTACTACCAGCGAGATGACCTCACGGCCGAGGCGTTTGTGGATGGCTGGTTCCGAACCGGAGATATCGGCCAGCTCGATGCCGACGGCTTCCTGACCATCACCGGCCGGAAAAAGGAAATCATTGTGACCGCCGGAGGCAAGAACGTGGTTCCGGCCTTGCTCGAGGACCAGATCCGGGCCGATGCGCTGGTTTCCCAAGTACTCGTGGTGGGCGACAACCGCCCCTTCATCGGTGCACTGGTCACGCTCGACGAGGAGGCCCTCCCGGGATGGCTGCAGCGCCACGGCCTGCCGCCGGAAACCACCGTGACCGAGGCTGCGGACCACAGCGCCGTCCAGGCGGCAGTGCAGGAGCTGATCAACCATGCGAACCAGTCCGTTTCGCAGGCAGAGGCCATCAAGTCCTTCAGGATCGTTCCATCTGACTTCACCGAAGCCTCGGGCCACCTGACCCCATCTATGAAGGTCAAGCGCGCGCAGGTCATGAAGGACTTCGAGTTATTCATCGATGAGATGTACAAGTCCCCTAAGCCGACACGCGCCTGACAAGTCCGCACGCACAGGGCCCTCACGCTCACAGCCCACACGCACAGGGCCCTTACGCACAGGAAAGCACAGAGCCCCGCCGGAGCGTCCGGCGGGGCTCTGTTCTCACTGCTGCATCTAGAACAGGTCAGGGCATGCTCAGGCCTGTTGCAGTTCCTCCATCACGAGGGACGCAAGCTCCACCGCTGCACTGCGTGTTGCAGGCTTCAGCTGGCTCAGCTGGATCCGGGACCCCTCGGCGAGGTGCCGGTCGTGGGGAATCCGGACAACGTTCTTGACCCGGGACAGGAAATGCTGCTCGATTTCGTCGATGTTGACCAGCGTGCGGTCACCGGCAGCCATGTTGATGACAACGGTGGCTCTGGCTACCAGATCCTGGCGACCGTGCGCTTCCAGCCAGGACAGCGTTTCAGAAGCCAGCCGGGCCTCGTCCACGCTTCCGCCGGAAACGAGGACCACGGCATCGGCCTTTTCGAGCGTGCCCTTCATGACGGAGTGCACCATGCCGGTCCCGGAGTCCGTCAAAACGATCGAGTAGTAGCGGCCAAGGATGTCGGTCACAGCCCGGTAATCGGCGTCGTCGAAGGCATGGGCCACCATGGGGTCGGTGTCGGAGGCCAGGACGTCGAGCCGGGAACCGTCCCTGGCGGTGTAGTTGGACAGCTGAGCGAAGGAGTTGACGGTAAACCTGTCCTTGACCAGCTGGCGTGCCGTAAAGTCCGCCCGGCCGGGAGAACGGTCTGACAGCGTTCCGCGGTCCGGATTGGCGTCCATGGCGATGACCCGGTCCTCGCGCAGGTCTGCCAGCACCATGCCCAGCAATGTGGTGACGGTGGTCTTCCCCACGCCGCCCTTGCGGGACAGAACGGGAACATAGCGCGTCCGTTCCCCAAGCCGCATGGCGATTCGGTGCTCCATGGCGCGCTGGATCCTGACCCGGTCCGGATCCCCCAGATTCACGAAGCCCAGGGTGGCCTGGTACAGCCACCGCCGCCAGCCCGCCACAGGTGCAGCGGCGGCTTTGTTCAGCAGGCGGTCCGCCGTCAGTGCGGCAGCGGGTTCCGGCCCTTCCGCACGTTCCCGGCGTTCACTGATGTGGTCCGGCGCTTCGCCGGGAGCTTCGCCCGTGTCCTCAGCCCCCGCCTGGTGCTGCCCGGCGTCCGGGTGGTTGGGGTCCGGGTGGTTGAGGTCCGGCTGGTTCGGGTCCGGCCGGACGGCGCCAGAGTGCGCTTCAGACTCTGTGCCCGGCTGCGTCCCTGGCCCGGCGGCAGCACCGCTTGGCGCCAAGTTCCCGGGCCCCGCCGTCACGAGGGGCATGGCCGCTGCCGCGGCGGCAGGCTGCGACATGGTGTTGACGGCGGACAGCGAGCCAACCGACGTCCTGTCCTGGGCGTCGGAGACTGTCACAACGCTGATGTCGCCAGAGGGTGGAACGGACGGCGGGGCAGCCGGCGCCGTGTCCCGCGGCGGTGTGTCCTGGGACGACGCGCTCTGCGGCGCTTCATCGTGACGGACGGCTGCGGTCTCGGTGGACGCGGCGCCAGTCTCCTCCAGAACCGGATCTTCAGCGCCGGCAGCCCCGGCGGACCTCGGCGCGGGCTTTGGCGTGTTCGTCTGCGTCATGGGCTCCCGCTCAGTGTTTTCATCGTCGTCATTCAAAGGCTGTGGGGGCGGCGTCCGCCGTCCCCACAGCCTTCATTCAGATTCCCAGCCTACCGGCAAGCATCCGGGAGTACCGCGCAGCGGTAGCGCCGGGCTGTGCCCGGCGCTACCACCCGCAGTTACTCAACGACGAGCAGCAGGTCTCCGCCCTGGACCTGTTCCACAGCGGAAATCGCCAGCCGCGTGACTTTGCCGCCCACCGGCGTCGTGATTGACGCCTCCATCTTCATGGCCTCGATGGTGGCAACAGTGTCGCCGGCATTGACGGTGTCGCCGGCCTTGACGGTGACCGTCACGGCTCCCGCGAACGGGGCGGCGACGTGCCCCGGCTGGGCAGGATCGGCCTTCTCCGCAGCCTTCACGTTGCTGACCACGGACGTGTCGCGCACCAGGACGGGCCGGGACTGGCCGTTGAGCGTGCACATGACCGAGCGCATGCCCTTCTCGTCGGGTTCCGACACGGCTTCCAGCGAAGCGATGAGGCGGACGCCCTTCTCCAGCTCGATGACGTGCTCCGCGCCGCGCTGCAGGCCGTAGAGGTAGTCGCGGGTGTCCAGGACCGAAACGTTGCCGTACGTTTCCACGCTCTTCTCGTAGTCCTTGGTGGGGCCGGCAAAGAGAAGCCGGTTCAGGGTTCGCTGCCGGGTCTTCGAGTCCCCGCGAAGCGCGGCGCTGTCCTCGGCGCTGAGCTCGGCATCACGGACCTTGATGCTCCTGCCCTGCAGTGCCTTGGTGCGGAACGGTTCGGGCCAGCCTCCCGGAGGATCACCCAGCTCGCCGGAGAGGAAGCCGATGACCGAGTCCGGGATGTCGTAGTTCTGCGGGTTCTCGTTGAAGTCTGCCGGGTCGGCGTTAAGCCCAACGAGGTGAAGGGCGAGGTCGCCAACCACCTTGGAGGACGGCGTGACCTTCACGAGGCGCCCCAGAATGCGGTCCGCAGCGGTGTACATGTCTTCGATCGCCTCGAAGCGTTCGCCCAGGCCCAGTGCCATGGCCTGCTGCCGCAGGTTGGAGAGCTGCCCGCCCGGGATCTCGTGTTGGTACACGCGGCCTGTCGGGCCCGGGAGTCCGGACTCGAAGGGAGCGTAGACCCGGCGTACTGCTTCCCAGTAGGGCTCCAGCGAACTGACATTGGCGAGGCTCAGGCCAGTGTCCCGCTCGGTGTGCGCCAGTGCCGCGACCAGTGCGGAGGCTGACGGCTGGCTGGTTGTCCCAGCGAGCGAAGCCGACGCAACGTCCACGGCATCGACGCCTGCGTCAACGGCGGCGAGGAGGGTGGCCAGCTGTCCGCCGGCGGTGTCGTGGGTGTGCAGGTGGACCGGGAGGTCGAACTTTTCACGCAGGGCGCGGACCAGCTTGGCTGCAGCAGCAGGACGCAGCAGTCCCGCCATGTCCTTGATTGCGAGGATATGGGCGCCGGCGTCCACGATCTTCTGCGCCAGCTCCAGGTAGTAGTCCAGCGTGTAGAGCTTTTCCTCCGGGTCAAGCATGTCGCCCGTGTAGCAAAGCGCGACTTCGGCGACCGCTGTTCCAGTGGCCCGGACGGCGCGGATGGCCGGCGCCATCTGGTTGACGTCGTTGAGGGCGTCGAAGATCCGGAAAATGTCGATGCCGGTGGCGGCAGCTTCGTTGACGAAGGCCTCCGTGACCTCTTCGGGGTACGGCGTGTATCCCACGGTGTTCCGGCCGCGGAGCAGCATCTGCAGGCAGATGTTCGGCAGGGCTTTCCGGAGTGCGGCGAGACGGTCCCAGGGGTCCTCACCCAGGAAGCGCAGGGCCACGTCATAGGTTGCGCCGCCCCACGCTTCGACGGACAACAGCCCGGGAAGCAGTCCGGACACCGCAGGTCCGGCGGCAACAAGGTCTCGCGTGCGGACGCGGGTGGCCAACAGCGACTGGTGGGCATCACGGAAGGTGGTGTCGGTAACTGCCACGGCCGCTTGCTCACGCAGTGCCCGGGCGAACCCTTCCGGGCCGAGCTCCTGCAACCGCTGGCGTGAACCTGGCTGCAGATCGGGGCCGGCCACGGCGGGCAGCTTGTCGGCGGGATCGGAATGGACCTTGAGCTCGCCGTTGGGCTTGTTGACGGTCACCTCGGCCAGCCATGTCAGCAGCTTGGTGCCCCGGTCGGCGGAGACCCGGGCTTTTAGAAGCTCCGGACGCTCGTCAATGAATGAGGTGGCCACGTTGCCGGCGATGAAGTCGGCGTCGTCCAGCACGGCCTGCAGGAAAGAGATGTTCGTGGATACGCCACGGATGCGGAACTCCGCGAGGGCACGGCGCGCCCTTGCGACCGCTGCCGGGTAGTCCCTGCCGCGGCAGGTGAGCTTAACGAGCATCGAATCGAAGTGGGGGCTGATTTCGGCACCGGAGTAGACGGTGCCGCCGTCGAGCCGTACGCCGGCGCCGCCGGCGGAGCGGTAGCCGGTGATCTTTCCGACGTCGGGACGAAAGCCGTTGGCAGGGTCCTCGGTGGTAATGCGGCACTGGAGTGCTGCGCCCTTGAGGAACACTGTTTCCTGGGACAGGCCCAGGTCGGCCAGGGTTTCTCCAGACGCGATGCGGAGCTGGGCCTGGACCAGGTCGACGTCGGTGACCTCTTCGGTGACCGTGTGCTCCACCTGGATCCGCGGGTTCATTTCAATGAACACGTGCTGTCCGGCGCGCTCACCGACGGTGTCCACCAGGAACTCGACGGTTCCTGCGTTGACGTAGTTGAGCGCCTTGGCGAACTTGACCGCGTCGCGGTAGAGCGCCTGCCGGATGCCTTCATCGAGGTTGGGGGCCGGTGCGATCTCGACGACCTTCTGGTGGCGCCGCTGGATGGAACAGTCACGCTCAAAGAGGTGCATGACGTTGCCCTCGGCGTCGGCCAGGATCTGCACTTCGATGTGGCGCGGACGGAGCACCGCCTGCTCGAGGAACATGGTGGGATCGCCGAAGGCCGCATCGGCCTCGCGCATGGCGGCCTGCAGGGCCTCCGGGAGCGCCTCGCGGGTGTCCACCCGGCGCATACCGCGCCCGCCGCCT
Organism: Arthrobacter sp. 05T444; assembly: GCF_056395905.1. Taxonomy (NCBI): domain Bacteria; kingdom Bacillati; phylum Actinomycetota; class Actinomycetes; order Micrococcales; family Micrococcaceae; genus Arthrobacter; species Arthrobacter sp. 05T444. The sequence goes on along the minus strand of NZ_JBFTKK010000015.1, from coordinate 38,223 downwards.
CCGGCCACGGCCTTGGCGAAGATCGGGAAGCCGATTTCGTCGGCGGCGGCGATCAGTTCGTCAAGGTCCTTGGACGGCGCGCTCGAGTTGAGAACCGGAACACCGGCCTTGCGGGCCGCTTCCAGCGCGGATACCTTGTTGCCGGCGAGTTCCAGGACCTCTGCCGGCGGGCCGACGAAGGTGATGCCGGCAGCTTTCGCGGCCCGGGCAAGGTCGGGGTTTTCGGACAGGAAGCCATAGCCGGGGTAGATGGCATCGGCTCCGGACTCCTTGGCTACCCGCACCACCTCATCAACGTCCAGGTACGCGCGGACGGGGTGGCCCTCTTCACCGATCAGATATGCCTCATCGGCCTTCTGGCGGTGAATCGAGTTACGGTCCTCGTTGGGGAACACGGCAACGGTCTTGGCGCCCAGCTCGTAGCCGGCGCGGAAAGCGCGGATAGCGATTTCGCCGCGGTTGGCCACCAGAATCTTGGAAAACATACTTCTCCTGCATCATTGCGGGTGTATCGGTAAGTGGTCACAGTGTGTAAGACGCGTGCATTGAAACACAAATCATTGTGTCTACCATCACAGAATTATCCGTCATGTCGGTGCCACAATCACTCCGTCCCCTGCATGGCCCCGAAAGCGTCTTTCGCGGAGCCATGCCCGGGCCGGATAAGAAGGGTTTAGGCGCCGGGTCAACATATGATGAATGGGGCGGCGGAAGCCTGTCCCCGGTTCCGGCAGTGCCGGAGCGGAAACTACCCCAACACGGCAACCGGCGTTAGGTATTGGTTTTTCAAGTGCAAGTAGTCAGCATCAGCAGCCTCAAAGGCGGTGTCGGCAAGACATCCGTCACGACCGGATTGGCGTCTGCGGCACTGGCCGCCGGAATTCCGACACTAGTAGTGGACCTGGATCCCCATGCCGACGCGAGTACCGCCCTGGGAGTGCAGCCGAGCGACAGGCTGGACATCGGCAGGATGCTCAGGAATCCGCGGAAGGCCAAGCTTCCTGACAACGTTGTTGCCAGCGGCTGGACCGGACGGGCGGGAAGCAACGGTTCCGGCCCTGCCGTCCTGGACGTGGCCGTGGGGTCCGCCTACACAGGGATCTACGACCGTCCGGACCTTGGCAAAAGGGATCTCCGCAGGCTGTCCGCCGTCCTGGCGGGCGCAGATAAATACGAGCTGGTTCTGGTGGATTGCCCGCCGTCCCTGAACGGTCTGACGCGGATGGCCTGGTCCGCGAGCACCAAGGTTGCCCTGGTGGCCGAACCGGGCCTGTTCTCCGTGGCAGGGACCGAGCGCACCATGCGCGCCATTCAGCTGTTCCGGCAGGAATTCGCGCCCAACCTTTCTCCCGCGGGGATCGTCGCCAACCGCGTGCGCTCCGGATCGTCCGAACACGCGTTCCGCCTGGCCGAAATGCAGTCGATGTTCGGCGACCTCCTGCTGACACCCCACATTCCGGAACAGGCCAACTGGCAGCAGATCCAGGGCGCAGCGCATTCCGTCCATCATTGGCCCGGCGACTCCGCCAAATCCACTGCGGGACTTTTTGATGCGCTCCTCGGCAACCTGATGTCGGCCGGCAGGGGAAGCCGCAGCCGCAGCAGCCGCTAGGGAGCGCGAGCGACGCAAAATGGGCGAAGGCCGCCTCCCCGTCGGGGAGGCGGCCTTCGCTCATTTGAAGCTTTGAAGGGCGGGCGCCGGCTGCGCCGTGTGGCCCTAGCCGATCTTGCGGGCTGCGCGGCGCTTGCTCAGTTCGTCGTCCGGAAAGGTCTGGTCGCTCGCGTGCTCACTGGGCAGGGAGGCCAGGCTGCCTTCAACCTCACGCCAGACCCGCCCCACGGCAATGCCAAACACGCCCTGACCGCCCTGGACGAGGTCGATCACCTCGTCTGCGGAGGTGCATTCATAAACGCTGGCACCGTCGCTCATGAGGGTGATCTGCGCCAGGTCCTCGACGCCGCGCTCCCGCAGGTGCTCCACTGCGGAGCGGATTTGCTGGAGCGACACACCTGTATCCAGGAGGCGCTTAACCACCTTCAGGACAAGGATGTCGCGGAAGCCGTACAAGCGCTGAGATCCTGAGCCCGCGGCGCCGCGTACAGCGGGTTCGACCAGGCCCGTCCGGGCCCAGTAGTCCAACTGCCGGTACGTTATGCCTGCCGCCTTGCAGGCTGTGGGGCCACGATAGCCGGCGTCCTCGTCAAGGACGGGGAGGTCCTCAGTGAAGAGAAGGCCCTGAGCACCGCTTGCAGGCACAGCTACGCCGGCCGTCGAGGGCTGCTTCAGCTCGCCTGCTTCGCCTTTCGGACTCACGTGGATCCTCCTTGTCATGAGCTCCCTTGAGGAAGTTGCTGCAACAGCTCCTACAGGCATGAGGATCAGAATGAAAACTCACGCATGTAATTTGGCCGGAGTAGCACTTTCCAGTGTGACTTGCGCGGCTGTTGTATGCAATGGGAACTTGGTACCTTCGACGTTAGGCCCGCCGCGGCCCAAGGTCAAAGACGTTCGGGTCATTCACGGGGCGTGTCGAAAGTTTCACCCTCAACTTTAACCTTAACGTGACCTTAGCCGTCGAAGTCTTCCGGTTCCACGTCGTCCAGGAACTCCCTGAACCTGCGCAGTTCACGTTCTTCATCCACGGTGGGACCGGGCTCGGTGTCCTCACCTTCGTCGTGTTCGGTGATTCTCACCCCGGCCTCGTCCATCACCGAATCCGCACACCAGATCCGGCATTTGGCGCGCAGCGCAATGGCCAGCGCATCCGAGGCCCGTGAACTGACGGTCGCGCCATTCTCAAACTGGAGCTGCCCGTAGAAGATGTTGTCTTCCACCGCCACGATATTGACGCTGACCACGGAGTGCCCGAGCGTCTCCACCACGTCCACTAGGAGGTCGTGGGTCATGGGCCGGGGCGGCACCACGCCCTGCTGTGCCAGGGCGATCGCGCTGGCTTCCGGTGTCCCGATCCAGATGGGTACATGGCGTTCCCCGTGGATCTCCCGGAGAAGCACAAGGGGCTGGTTGGAGGGCAGCTCGATCCGGACGCCCACAATCTCGACTTCGATCATCAGATCTCCATCCGTGAAATACGGTCCTGGACCAGAGCCCGGTGCAGGGTCAGGCAGAGGTCGCTGATTTCACGGGCCGCCTCTGCGGCCCGCGCCTGCGAGGCGGCGTCCTTGCGTGACGTCAGCGTGGCAACAGCCCGTTCCACCAGGCCGAATTCGCGCTCGGCCGCAGCCTGGAAGGGACGCAGGTGCCGGGGCTCAAGCCCGTGACCTTCGAGCTGGACGCAGGCGCGCGCGACCTGCAATGCGTGTTCGTCAAACTTGCCGTTGGTGTGGCCGATCAGCCCGTAACTCAGCAGAGACTGCAGCAGCGGGACGCTTGCCCCGGACTCGGCGCGCAGTTGTTCCTCGCTGAGCTTGCGGGCCCTGTTTTGCAGCTCTGCCGCGAGCTCGTCGGAGACGATCCGTGGAGAGACAGTCACTCCTGGCGGGAGGTTCTCCGGCCGTTCCCCGCGGTCAATGGCGTCAAGGTAGTCCTTGATCACCTTCAGCGGCAGGTATTGGTCACGCTGGAGGGACAGGACGAACCGCAGCCGCTCGACGTCGCCGTCGGAGTACTGCCGGTAGCCTGCCGGCGTGCGCCGGGGATTGATGAGTCCTTTTTCCTCAAGGAACCTGATTTTCGACGCCGTCATGCTGGGGAAGTCGTCGCTCAGCTGAGCGAGGACCTCCCCGATGTTCAGGACCAGGGGTCCGCGGCGCTCCGGTTGTGCCATTGCCACAGGCAGCCGCTCCGAATCAGACGCGTCCTGCTGCGCGGGCAGGGCTCAAGTAGAAGGTGAGTCGGAATTTGCCGATCTGGACTTCGTTTCCGGACTTCAGTTCCACGCTGTCCACGCGGTCGTGGTTGACGTACGTGCCGTTAAGGCTGCCGGTGTCCACAACTTCGAAGCTGCGTGCCGTGCGGCGGAATTCAACGTGGCGGCGGGAGACAGTGACATCGTCGAGGAAGATGTCTGCGTCCGGGTGCCGCCCGGCTGTGGTGACGTCGGAGTCAAGCAGGAAACGGGCGCCCGAGTTGGGCCCGCTGTGTGCGACCAGCAGTGCGGAACCGGAGGGCAGCGCTTCAACAGCAGCCCGTTCCTCCGGCGAAAGCTTGGGTACGATGGTCGGCTCATCGTGAACTGGAGTGAGGTTGATCGAGGTTGTCTCCGAAGCCCTGCCCACGCCCGTGCCGTAATCACCGTTGGTGTGGTTCTGTTCGCCGCCAACCATGGATTTCTCCTCCTTCGTTGCAGATGTCCCCCTGCAATCAACGCATACCGTCCGGAAATGCCTGGCAGATCCGGTTTCCGCCCGCTGTCCGGGCCACTGGAATCCAATGGCCCGTCAGCGCGAACGGTTAGCTTTAGCCTACCTGTTGTTCGTACTCCGATGCACTGAGCAGGGAGTCCACTGCATCCGCTTCCGCCAGCTTGACCTCGATGAGCCAGCCGTCGCCGTAGGGATCGGAGTTAATGAGGGCTGAATCAGTGTCCAGGGCTTCGTTGCGGGCCACGATTTCACCGGACACCGGGGCGTAGATATCGCTGACGCTCTTGGTGGACTCGACCTCACCCACGACGTCGTTCGCGGTGACGGTGGTTCCGACCTCCGGCATCTGCGCGTAGACGACGTCCCCGAGCGCGTCCTGGGCGAAGTCAGTGATCCCCACCCGGACCACGCCATCGGCGTTCGGCACGGACACCCACTCATGTTCGGCGGTGTAGGACAGATCAGAGGGAATGTTGCTCATCAGGGGCCTTTCATCGGGTCAATCACCAATGTCAACGGAGGCGTAAGGAACAAGCCACCGCTGAAAGTATAGGCATACCTGCCCGGCCGCAGACGGCTCCGGGGCACTGACAGCGCCGCACGGGTGTGCCACAGTGGGGGCATGCCAGAACTACCCGAAGTGGCCGGCCTGAGCAGTTTCCTCGGCACACATTTGCACGGCACAGTGCTGATGAAGCTCCAAGTCCTCTCCGTGGCCGTGTTAAAGACGGCTGATCCGCCCTACACCGCCCTCGAGGGCCGCACCGTGACGGGAGTCCGGCGCTTCGGAAAATTCATCAGCCTGGACGCCGAGGGCCTGCACCTCGTTTTCCATCTCGCCCGGGCCGGCTGGGTCCGCTATACGGAATCACCGTCATCAGCGCCGCTCCGTCCGGGTAAGGGGCCCATTGCTGCCAGGCTGGGCTTCGAAGGAGCGGACCAACAGCACATCGGAGTCGATCTGACGGAAGCGGGCACCAAAAAGAGCCTTGCCGTCTATGTGGTGGCGGATCCCCTCGATGTTCCGGGCATCGCCGCCCTCGGACCCGATCCGCTGGACCCTGGGTTCAGCCTCGGACAGTTCGCGGAGATACTCGCGTCCAGTCCGCACCAGATCAAGGGCGTGCTCCGAAGCCAGAGAGTGATGGCCGGAATCGGAAACGCCTACAGCGACGAGATCCTCCACGCTGCAAAGATCTCCCCTTTCGCCATGGCCACCGCCCTGCACCAGGACAGCGTCCGGATCCTCTATGACTCCATCCACAGCGTCCTGGGGGCGGCCGTGAAAGAGGCACTGGGAAAGGCGCCGGCAGACCTCAAGGATGCCAAGCGCGGCGCCATGCGCGTACACGGGCGCACCGGGCTGCCGTGCCCCGTCTGCGGCGACACCGTGCGTGAAGTCTCCTTCGCGGATACCGCGCTCCAGTACTGTCCCACCTGCCAGACCAGCGGCAAGATCCTGGCCGACCGCAGGCTGTCCCGCTTGCTGAAATAGGGGGCTTTCAAGTAGGCCATCTTCGGACAACGAAAAACCCCGCCACCCGGAAGGTTGGCGGGGTTTTGCTTTGGTCGGGCTGACAGGATTTGAACCTGCGACCCCTTGACCCCCAGTCAAGTGCGCTACCAAGCTGCGCTACAGCCCGTCAGTCCTGCCGTTCTCCGCTTCAGTGATATTCAGAAGAATTTCACCTAAGCAGTCCGGCCGAACCACCTCCAAAAGCTTACACGATTCCGGAGGGTGCCCGTGACATTTTCACCCGCCACGGGCCCGGTGTGTCCTAATTAACGCTTCTTGCCCCGTTTTTCGCGAACACGCATGTTCACTTCGATGGGCGTGCCCTCGAATCCGAACGTTTCGCGCAGCCGGCGGGTGATGAACCGGCGGTAGCCCGGATCCAGGAAGCCTGTGGTGAACAGGACGAACTTCGGCGGGCGGCTGGAGGCCTGGGTGCCGAAGAGGATCCTTGGCTGTTTGCCGCCGCGGACGGGGTGCGGGTGCGCGGCCACAAGTTCGCCCAGGAAGGCATTGAGCCGCCCGGTGGGGATCCGCTTGTCCCAGTTCTCGAGCGCCAGATCCAGCGCGGGCACAAGGCGGTCCTTGTGCCAGCCGGTCTTGGCCGAGATGTTGACGCGCGGAGCCCACTCAACATGGGCCAGGTCCTGCTCGATTTCACGCTCCAGGTAGCGGCGCCGTTCGTCGTCCAGCAGGTCCCACTTGTTGAACGCGAGCACCAGCGCACGTCCGGATTCGATGGCCAGCTGGAGGATGCGCACATCCTGCTCGCTCAGCACCTCGTCAACGGCCAGAAGCACGACGGCGACCTCCGCCTTTTCGAGCGCGCTCTGCGTACGCAGGGAGGCGTAGAAGTCGGCGCCCTGAGCCATGTGCTGGCGCCGCCGGATACCGGCGGTATCGACGAAACGCCACGTCCGGTCGCCCAGTTCGATGAATTCATCCACCGGGTCACGGGTGGTGCCGGCGGTGTTGTCCACCACCACGCGCTCGGATCCTGCGAGCTTGTTGAGCAGGGAGGACTTGCCAACATTGGGCCGGCCGATCAAAGCCACGCGGCGCGGGCCCCCGGAGCGTTCCAGGCCCTCGATGGTAGAGAATTCCGGAAGCGTGTCCATGACGTGGTCAAGGAGGTCAGCAACGCCGCGGCCGTGGAGGGCCGAGACAGGGTACGGCTCGCCGAAGCCGAGCCCCCACAGCGTGGCTGAGTCTGCCTCCTGGGCAAAGTCATCAACCTTGTTGGCCACCATGATGACCGGCTTCTTGCTCCTGCGCAGCATCTTCATGACGCCCTCATCCGTGGCAGTCGCGCCCACGGCGGAGTCAACCACGAACAGCACGGCGTCGGCCAACTCCACGGCCATTTCGGCCTGTTCCGCCACCCGGGCGTGGATGCCGCGGGCATCGTGCTCCCAGCCGCCGGTGTCCACCACGGTGAAGTTACGGCCGTTCCAGTGGGCGGCGTACATCACGCGGTCGCGGGTCACGCCCGGGGTATCCTCCACGACGGCCTCGCGGCGGCCCAGGATACGGTTCACGAGCGTGGACTTTCCCACGTTCGGGCGGCCAATGATCGCCAGCACGGGATCCAGCTTGACCGGACCTTCAAGGTCCTCGTCGTCATAGCGTCCGCTCAGGAGGGCGGCGTCTTCCTCGTCGAGTTCGTAGTCGTCCAGCCCGGCACGGAGCGAGGCCGCGCGGAGCTCTGCCTCATCATCGTCCAGGGCGGCAAGATGCTCAGCCACCTGGTCGGTGCCGGTGGGCGTGTATTCGTCTTCGCCGGCGCCGGAGCGGCCGGAAGTTTGAGTCGTATCGCTCATTGCACTTTCCTTAGTGGTGATCTGCCGGCAACCCGGCTACTGCGTTGGAACGTTCTTGCGGGAAGTCCGCGTCGGGCAAAGCCTGCCCGCTTGTCTGTATGGTGTCTTGGACGTGTTTCGCCAGCGCAGCGCGGATTTCCATTCCCGCCCTGTCCATTGAAGCACGGCCCGTCTCGCCGGGGTTCCGGCTGACGGCGATGGCCGCACCAAAGCTGACGTACAGCCTGCGGCCGGGGCGTGGAATGGTATCCAGGTGCTCGCCGCCCTGCCTCGTGCCCAGGATGGCCACCGGGACCACCGTTGCCTCCGAGTTCAGGGCGAGCCAGGCCACTCCGTTGCTGATGCCGGTAGCCTTGCCGCTCCCCCGGGTGCCTTCGGGCAGGATCCCGACGCAACGGCCGGCGTCGAGCACTGCCTTGCTGAGCTGCAGTGCGGCCCGGTCACCGGAGCGGTCCACGGGAAGCTGGCCCGAAGCCCGCAGCACCCGTCCCAGGAATCCCTTGAACATCTCCTGTTTGACGAGGATGTGCATGGCGCGCGGAGAAGCTCCGAACATGACGGGGCCGTCCAGGAAGCTGATGTGGTTGCCGGCGAATATCACCGGGCCCTGGACCGGAACGTTGGAGCGGCCGGTGACGGTGGTCCGGTAGACAGCGTGGTCCAGCAGCCAGCCCACGGCGCGGCTCCAGCCTGTGGTCCAGCGGGCCGGAATGCTGACGGCGCCCTGCGCGGCGTTACTCATGATTGATGACCTTGGTGACGATCCGCAGTGCCGCGGTTACGGTCTCCTCGAAGTCCAACTCGGACGAATCGAGAGTGACCACGCCATCCGCCGCCTGGGTGAAGTTCACCACTGTCGAATCCTTGGCGTCCCGTTGGGTCACCTGTGCTGCCAGTTCTTCCGCGCTTTGGGTGCCGCCCAGCTGGATTCCCCGCCGCCGCAGGCGCGCCTCTTCACTGGCGGTGAGCAGCATGCGCACCTGGGCGCCGGGCACGACGACGGTGGTGATGTCCCTGCCTTCCACCACCATGCGGCGGTGGTGCTTTTCGATCAGCGCACGCTGCCGGCGGATCAGTTCCGTCCGGGCTCCGAGGGTGGTGGCCACGGCGCTGACAGCCGACGAGATCGCAGGTTCCCGGATTGCTTCGGTGACATCGGTGCCGGCCACCCGCACATACTCTTCATGCGGTGTGGTGCTGATGTCGAGCGGCAGCTCTTCGGCGGCAAGCTCCACGGCAGAGGCGTCAGTAAGGTCGGTTCCGCGGTCGAGGCAGAACCAGGTCAGGGCACGGTACATGGCGCCAGTGTCGAGGTAGGCGAGGCTGAGGCGGCGGGCCACCTCCTTGCTGACGCTGGACTTGCCGGAGCCCGAAGGACCGTCGATGGCCACCACGAGCGGCCGACCGAGCCGGAGGGCAGGCAACGTGTCGATAAGTTCCTGTGTCATCACTGCAGTACCCGCCATCCACGGTCGTTGAGGGCCTCAATGAGGAGGTCGTGCCTGTTGGGCAGCACGGACAGCTCCACCATGCCGACATTCTGTCCGGATGAGTGGTCCAGGCGGAGGTCCTCGACGTTGACGCCGATCTCTCCGATTTCTGTCAGCAGCCGGGCGATCTGCCCGGGCCGGTCATCCACCAGCACGGTCAGCCACGAGTATGCCTGCGCCGGACCGCCGTGCTTGCCCGGGATCCTTGACTGGCCGGCGTTGCCTTCACTGATCAGCTGGGCAAGGTCGAGGCGGGCACCCGGGGCTTCCGGATCCTCCAGCGTGCCGATGAGCCTGTTCAGGTCTTCCCGGACGCTGTGCAGGATCTCCACAACCTTGCCCGCGTTGAACCCAAGAATCTGGACCCACAGTGTGGGGTCGCTGGCAGCAATCCGGGTCGTATCGCGGAGGCCGTTACCGGCCAGCGACAGCGCATGCAGCGGCGTGCCCTGCAGCCTGCTGGCCAGCAGGGATGACATCACTTGTGGCAGGTGCGATACCAGTGCTACGGCTTCGTCGTGTTCCTCGGCCGTGAACTGGGACACGACGGCGCCGAGGTCAACGGCCAGGGCCCGTGCTGCCTGCAGCGCCGGGGCTGACGTTTCCTCAGCCGGGCAGAGCACCCACGGCATGGACGTGAAGAGCTCGCCGCGGGCAGCAACTGGCCCGGACTTTTCGCGTCCGGCCATGGGATGGGTGCCGACATAGCGGCCCAGGTCCACGCCGCGGCGGCGCAACTCGCCCTGGATGCCGGCCTTGACGCTGGCAATGTCCAGCACGGTGGCATCCGGGTAGTCGGACAGCGCACGTTCCACGACGTCCGCTGTCACGTCCGGCGGGGAAGCCACCACAACCAGCTCAGGCTGCTCCCCGCCCAGCGATGCCAGGGGCAAACCGGCGCCGATGTCCACGGCGACGGCCTGGTTGGTGGGCGACGGGTCAGACAGGTAAACGGCCACGCCGCGGCCACGAAGGCCCAGGCCGATACTCGTGCCGAGCAGGCCCGTGCCGATGACAACGACCGGGCCGTTCAGGTGCCCTCGGCCGTGAGTACGGAATGCCGACATGCCCTAGAGCCCTACGGATGCCAGCAGGTGGCCGACTTCCTGCTTGCCGAGGTTGCGGATGCTTCCCTGGCGCTGGTCACCCAGCCCGATCGGTCCAACCTTGACACGCACCAGGCGCAGCACGGGGAATCCGACGGCGTCGAAAAGCCTGCGCACAATCCGGTTCTTGCCTGAGTGCAGCACCACTTCGATCAGCACGTGGCCCGGAGTGGAGTCGACCAGCTTGAAGGAATCAACGGAGGCGAATCCGTCTTCGAGTTCCACACCGGCCTTCAGCTGTGCGCCGATCCCCTGCGGGAACGGGCCGCGGACCTGGACGAGGTATGTCTTGGGGACCTCATACGACGGGTGCGTCAGGCGGTTGGCGAGTTCGCCGTCGTTTGTCAGCAGCAGCAGCCCTTCGGTGGCGACGTCGAGACGTCCAACGTGGAAGAGCCGTTCGCCGTGGGTGTTGCGGACAAAGTCGCTGATGCACGGGCGGCCGTCGGGATCCTCCATGGTGGAGACGACACCCTTGGGCTTGTTGAACACCATGTAGACCATGTCTTCGTCCAGCTGGATGCGGAGGCCGTCAACGTGGATCACGGCGGTCGTCGGATCGACGCGGACACCGAGTTCAGTGACGACCTGGCCGTCGACTTCGACACGGCCCTCGGCGATCATCTCTTCGCACACGCGCCGCGAAGCCACCCCGGCCTGGGCCATGACCTTCTGCAGGCGGACGCCGTCGGAGTCGTGCAGTTCGGACTGCGGCACGGGGCCGCTGGGGCCGCGCTTGCGCGAAGGTTTGCGGACGGCGCCGAGGTTCTGGCCGAACCGTTCGCCGCCGAACGCCCGCGTACCGAAGGTCTTGGCTGCAGCGGACCGCGGCTTGGGCTTGAGCGCGCCGGGAGTGCCGGGCGTCTTTCCTGCCCCGGGCTTGCGAGCTCCGGGCTTGCGGGCCGATGACTTGGCGCCGGACTTCCAGTCCCCGGTGGCCGGCCGGGCAGCCTGACCGGCGGGTGCCTCGTCTGGATCGACGAAGCGCTCCTCGCGGGGCTTCGGCGCCTTGTGCGGACGGTCGCCGAACGGCCGGTCTCCGCCCTTGGAAAAATCGCGCTGCCCTGAGCCGAAGCCTGCGCCGCGCTGGCCTGCAGGGCCGGCCTGCCCTGCGCCGCGCGCTGAATTGCGTTCCGGACCTTTACGTCCTGAACTGTTACGTGGTGAACCCTGGCGTCCCGCCTGTGTCATGACCCGTCCTTCGTTGTGTTGACCGGCAACGGTTGTCCAAGGACAACACTAGCCAGCCGTGCAGATTAAATCTGCCCCTATAAATACTGTCGCGCAGGCCCGATGGCCTACATTCTTCCGGCGTCGTAGAACTCTTCGATTCCTTCCAGCCCCGGAAGGTGCGGCGAAATCTGAGGCAACTCAGCCACCGAGCCGATTCCCATGCGTTCAAGGAAATACGACGTCGTGCGGTACAGGACGGCGCCCGACTCCGGATCTGTTCCGGAATCCTCGATCAGTCCGCGCTGGGTCAGCGTCCGCACGACAGAGTCAACGTTAACTCCCCGAATTGCAGACACCCTGGCCCTGGAAACGGGTTGCCTGTAGGCGATGACGGCGAGCGTTTCAAGCGCGGCCTGGGTCAGTCTGGCTGTCTGGCCCTCAAGGACGAAGGCACCGACAATGTCGGCGAATTCGGCCCGTGAGTAGATGCGCCAGCCACCGGCAACATTCCGCAATTCAAAGCCCCGGGGGCTGGAGGTAAAGCCAGCTTCTCTGGCGATTTCCATATCCGGGGCTTTAACAGTATAGCCGTCATACTCGCGCTGCAGTTCCAGCAGCAGCAGCTCGACGGCATCCACCGTCAGGTTCAGCCCGGCTGCCAGGTCCGTGGCTGAGGCGGGCTGGTCCAGCACCATGAGCACGGCCTCCAGGGCAGACCGGGCACCACCGGGAAGCCCGGAGACGTCAAGGCCGTCGTCGGGAGAAGGTTCCTGGTGGGTGTTCCTCACGGCTGTTCCTCATATTCTTCGCTCAGATGATCGCTGCTCCACCCGGCGCCCGGCGCAGTCCAGCGGACGGTCAGGTCACCGAGCGGGGCAAGCTGGTTGAAGGCCACTACCTGGTCCCGGAAGAGTTCCAACAGGGCCAGGAACCGCGCAACCACCATGAGGGTGGACTCGGCATCCGCGATCAGCGCCCGGAAGGACAGGGGTTTTCCCTGCTGCAGGCGAAGCCCGATCAGCTCCGCCTGTTCCCTGACACTGACAGGACTGCCGTGGAGGTGCGCCAGCCCCACTTCGGTCGGCTCAGGAGTTTTTGGTTTCACGGCTGCTTCGGCAAGCGCGGCGAACTGCTGCGGCGTGTACTTCCAGACAAGCTCCGGAAGCATGGCGGCAAAGTGCTCTTCCAGCGCCACCTGACGCGGGTACCGACGCGACTCCAGCTCAAGTGTGGTGTCCATTAGCGCAGCCACCTGCTTGAACGCCTTGTATTGCAGCAGCCGGGCAAAAAGCAGGTCCCGGGCCTCCAGGAGCGCTATGTCCTCATCGTCCTCGACTTCGCCCGCGGGGAGCAGCCGGGCGGCCTTTAGGTCCAGGAGTGTGGCGGCGATGACGAGGAACTCGCTGGCCTCGTCGAGGGCCCACTCCTCCCCCAGTTGCTGCAGGTTCCGGATGTACTTGATGAACTCATCGGTCACAGTGGCAAGCGCCACCTCGGTGATGTCGAGCTGATGCTTGGAGATCAGGGCAAGCAGGAGGTCGAAGGGGCCGGTGAAGTTCGCCAGCCGCACTTCAAAGCCGGACTTCCGCACTTCCGGCGGGGTCCCGCCGTCGTCCGCGTCCGCCTGCTGGCCGCCCTGCGCGAGCGGCGTTGCCGACTCAGCCGTCATCCAGGCTAGGGCGCGCCGCCGCGCGAGATAAGTTCCTTGGCGAGGCGGCGGTAGGCGTCGGCACCGATGTGGTTGCCGGCGTAGCTTGTAATCGGTTCGGCGGCCACCGTGGCGTCGGCGAACTTGATGGAACGCTTGATGACGGTTTCGAAGACTTTGTCCCCGAAGGCCTCCACGAGGCGGGTGATGACTTCGCGGCTGTGCAGGGTGCGGGCGTCGTACATGGTGGCGAGCACGCCGTCCACCTGCAGCCGCGGGTTGAGGCGGTCCTGGACCTTGTCGATGGTTTCCACGAGCAGCGCCACGGCCCTGAGGGCAAAGAATTCGCAGATCAGGGGAATGATGACGCCGTGGGCGGCGGTGAGGGCGTTGACCGTGAGCAGGCCGAGGGAAGGCTGGCAGTCGATCAGGACGATGTCGTAGTCGTCCTCGACCTTTTTCAGCGCGCGGTCCAGGACCTGTTCGCGGGCGACCTCGTTGACCAGCTGGACCTCCGCAGCGGACAGATCGATGTTGGCCGGGAGAAGGTCAACGTTCTCGACGCCGGTCTGGTGGATGGCATCGCGGATGTCCACCTTCCGGTCCATCAGGACGTTGTAGACGGTGAGGTCCAGTTCATGCGGGTTGACGCCGAGCCCGGCGGACAGTGCGCCCTGGGGGTCGAAGTCCACCAGCAGCACGCGGCGGCCGTACTCTGCCAGCGCGGCCGCAAGGTTGATGGTGGACGTGGTTTTGCCCACGCCGCCCTTCTGGTTGACCATGGCAATCACGCGGGCCGGTCCATGGGAGGACAGCGGCGCGGGCTCCGGAAATTCGCGGTAGGGACGTCCTGTGGGACCCATCACGGCGTCTTCCAGGTCGAGTTCCGTGCCTTCCAGAGTTGCTGAACCCTGTTCGCTGCTCACGTATCTATCCACACTTTCGATGACGGTGATGTTTCTGCGCCTGACTGTCGAGCGCCCATGCTTCTTCCACCCAAGGCTACAGCGCCCGACACGGCATTCCGTGGAACTTGACTTTTGATGGCGCTTGAGCCTTTACCTTGTACCTGAGGTAGAAGGTTGCCCCGCCCCCGGCCTCCCGGGCAAATGAGAACCGCCCGCACAGGCTACGCCTGTGCGGGCGGCGGTCCGGCGCATCGGCGCCGGGATTGTTTGTGTCAGGCCTTGGCCGGAACAGCCTGTGCCGGGGTTTCCACCATGCCATGGTGGTCGGCCATCATGGTCTGCTCGTTGAACGGCTCCTCGCCGGAGAGCACGCGGTCCACCTGTTCGCCGTCAATTTCCTTGACCCAGGTGCCGATCAGGACGGTCGCCACGGCGTTGCCAGTGAAGTTCGTCAGGGCACGGGCCTCGGACATGAACCGGTCGATGCCCACGATCATGCCGACGCCGCCGAGGAGTTCCGGCCTGTGAGCCTGGAGACCAGCGGCCAGCGTGGCAAGGCCGGCACCGGTAACGCCGGCTGCGCCCTTGGAAGCGATGATCATGAAGATCAGCAGCGAGATCTGGGACCCCAGGTCCAGCGGAGTTCCCATCGCGTTGGCCACGAACAGTGACGCCATGGTCAGGTAAATGGCGGTGCCGTCCAGGTTGAACGAGTAGCCCGTGGGCACGGTGACGCCGACAACCGGCTTGGAGACACCCAAGTGCTCCATCTTGGCGATCAGGCGGGGCAGCGCGGCCTCGGAGGACGAGGTGGAGAAGATCAGCAGATATTCACGTGCAAGGTACTTCATGAGCTTGAAAATGCTCACCCCGGCCACCACCTGCAGCAGGCCGCCGAGGATCACGACGATGAAGAGTGCGCAGGTGATGTAGAAGGCGACCATGAGGGTGAACATGCTCACGATGGCCTGGAAGCCCGTGGCGCCGACGACTGCGGCGATGGCACCGAACGCGCCGACCGGGGCGAGCCACATGATCATTATCAGGATCCGGAAGACAACTGCCTGGCCGAGACCGATTGCCTTGAGGATCGGGGCGCCCTGCGGGCCCATCTTCTGGAGGGCGAAGCCCACGAGGATCGCGGCGAGCAGCGTGGGAAGCACGGGGACGTCACTGGGAATGATGCCCAGCAGGAAGTCCACGGTGCTGTCCGTTGCGGCCTTCTTGTTGGGATCGTAGGGGGCAAGTTCCAGTCCCTCACCGGGGTGGATGATGTTGCCCACCACGAGGCCGATCGCCAGGGCGAATGTGGACATCACCACGAAGTAGCCGAGGGCCAGGCCGCCCACCTTGCCGACAGTGGCTGCCTTGGCGATGGAGCCGATGCCCAGCACGATCGTGCAGAAGATGATGGGGGCGATCATCATTTTGATGAGCTTGATGAAGCCGTCACCCAGCGGCTTCAGGGATTTGCCGACCTCCGGGAACAGCAGTCCGACGACTGCGCCCAGGATGACGGCGGCGATGACGGCGATGTAGAGGTAGTGGGACTTGTCGAGTCCCTTGCGCGCGGCTTTGGCCGGCGCAGCCGACTCTCCTCGTTGAGAAGCCATGGTGTCTCTCCTTATGGATAATCTGGAAGACGCTTCGGCTCAGCCTCTGGGCTCTTCGCGTCGGTCCTTTGTGATTTCCATCATTGGGCATGGCGTGACCTGGCTCACCGTTGCGTTCATATTGGTCATAGGAGGTGTTGTGATCCACCGTTGGAGCATTGCAAGGCGGCTGTTCGTCGCGAATCTGTTGTTCGTGCTGGCGCTTACGGCAATCGTGGGCACGGCCGCCTTCGTGGACGCCCGTGACCGCACCTACGACGAGGCCGGACGCCGGATGACGGCCGTGGCTGTCTCCATTGCCGACAACCCGCTGGTGCTCCAGGCCGCTGCCTCCAGTGACCCCTCGGCCACGCTTCAGCCGTATGCACGCCGGGTGATGGGTGACGCGCGCGCCGATTTCATCACCATCATGGCGCCGGACCGGACCCGGTGGACGCACCCCCTGGACGAGGAGCTGGGCCAGCCCTATATCGGCTCGATCTCCGAAGCCCTCGACGGGCGCGTGTTCACGGAAATCACGGCCGGAACCCTTGGCCCCTCCGTGCGAACCATCGCGCCAGTCAAGGACGCCAGCGGCTCGGTGAAGGCGCTGGTCGCCGCCGGCGTGACCGTAAGGAACATTGACGTCGCGGTGGCGGGCAGAATTCCGGCCTTGCTGGTCATCGCCGGCGGCCTCCTGCTGGGCGGATCGCTGACGTCCTGGCTGCTCGGACGTTATCTTCGACGCGTAACGCGCGGCTGGGGCCCGGAGCAACTTGCCCAACTCTTTGCGTATTACGAATCAGTACTCCATTCGGTCCGCGAAGGCGTCATCCTGATCGACCCCAGGGGAAGGGTGGTGATGTACAACGACCAGGCTGCTGAGCTGCTGGGACTGGCGCCGCGGGGATCCGGCGGCGACCAGGCGGACGCGCCGTTCCTCGCGGACCTCCCGCTGGCACCGAGCCTGAAAAACCTGTTCGATTCGGGACGCACGGCCCTCGACGAGATCCACCTGACGGACTCCGGCGTTCTCGTCGTGAACCAGGGTCCGGCTGTGGGACCGGACTCCCCTGCCGGACGGCAACGCCCTGCGGTCTTCGGAACAGTGGCCACGATCCGTGACCGCACGGAAATCGAGTCCCTGGGCACTGAGCTTGAGAGCATGCGGACTCTCTCGGGTGCGCTCCGTGCGCAGACCCATGAGCACGCGAACAGACTGCACACCATGGTTTCCCTGCTGGAACTGGGCAGAACAGGTGAGGCACTGGAGTTCGCGACGAAGGACCTGGAGCTGAGCCAGCAGTTGACGGATGACATGGTCAGTTCGGTCCAGGAGCCGGTGCTGAGCGCCTTAGTGATGGGCAAGGCTGCGGAAGCCCATGAACGGGGGGTCGAGCTCGTGGTGGATGCCTCAGGTCCGGCCCTCACCGGCGGACTGGCGGTCCAGGACCTCGTCACAGTCCTGGGCAACCTGCTGGACAACGCCATTGACGCTGCCGCCGACGCCCCGGCACCGAAACGCGTGACACTGACCGTCGATTCGGGCAGCGGCGGACTGGATATCACCGTCCAGGACTCCGGCAAGGGCATCGACCCGAAGTCCGTGGACGACGTGTTCCGCTACGGATTCAGCACGAAGAAGGCCGGGCCTTTCGGGCGGGGCCTCGGGCTGGCGCTGGTCAAGCAGGCTGTCCAGCGCCTTGCAGGTACGATGACCATCACCAACGCCGGCGGCACCAACGGCGGCGCATGCTTCCATATCGTGCTCCCAGCAGCCGTCCCGCCACGTCTCCCGGAGGAGCAAGAGTGACAGACATCCGAGTCCTCGTCGTCGAGGACGAACCCGTAGCAGCGGCGGCGCACGCCGCCTACGTGGGCAGGCTTGCCGGGTTCAGTCTTGCGGGCACGGCACCGGACGGACAGTCCGCGCTGCGGATGCTCACGGAATTCGCGGCCGCCGGCAGCCAAGTGGAGCTGGTCCTGCTGGATATGAACCTGCCGGACCTCCACGGCCTGGATATTGCCCGGCGCATGCGCTCTGCGGGCCACTTCGCAGACATCATCGCCATCACCGCGGTCCGGGAGCTCGCGATCGTGCGCAGCGCCGTCTCAATCGGGGTGGTGCAGTACCTCATCAAGCCATTCACGTTTGCCACCTTCGCGGACAAGCTGGACAGCTACCGGCAATTCCGCGAGCAGTTGGCCTCGCCCGAATCCGGCTCGGCCAAAGTGGGCGCATCCCAGAGCGACGTGGACCAGGCCTTCGCGAGCCTCAGGGCGCCGTCAGAGTTGCCGCTTCCGAAGGGCCTGGCCCACTCCACCCTTGATGCCGTCCGCGACTTCATGAAGCAGCAGCCGGGGGCGGTCTCGGCCACCGAAGTCATGGCGGCGCTCGGCATGTCGCGGGTCACCGCCCGGCGCTACCTGGAGTACCTCGCCGACGCCGGCGCGGTCTCCCGGACGGCCCGGTACGGGGCGCCTGGCCGCCCGGAAAACGAGTACCGCTGGTCCCGCGCCTGACGGAGCAGGTTCCGACAAGCTCAACCGGCGCCGTTGGCGTCCGCCGGCCGCAGGGCTGCCATCAGCTGGTCCAGCACCCCGGCGTCCTCGATGGTGGAGGGAACAACGTACTCCTCGCCGTCGGCGATTTGCCGCATGGTCTTGCGCAGGATCTTCCCCGACCGGGTCTTGGGCAGCGCCTCCACCACCGCGACGTTCTTGAAATCGGCCACCGCCCCGATTTCCCGCCGGACGAGCGCGATGAGCTCCCGTTCGAGAACCGGCACCGACAGGTCCACGCCCGACTTCAGCACCACGTATCCGCTGGCACGCTGGCCCTTCAGCGGATCGGCGACGCCGATGACGGCGCATTCGGCCACCGCAGGGTGCTGTCCGATGGCCTGCTCCATGGAGCCGGTGGACAGCCTGTGTCCGGCGACGTTGATGACGTCATCGGTCCGCCCCATCACGAAGAGATACCCGTCCCCGTCGCGGTAACCCGAGTCGCCGGTGGCATAGCAGCCCTCGAATGCCTGGAGGTACGACGAGATGTACCGGTCGTCGTCGCCCCACAGCGTCGTCAGGGTGCCCGGGGGCAACGGAAGCCTAAGCACGATGTTTCCTTCGGTTCCGGCGTCGACTTCCGCGCCGGAACTGTCCACGATGCCAAGGTTGAAGCCTGGCATCGCCACCGTGGGTGAGCCCGGCTTGATGGGGAGGGAGTCCAGTCCGCGCGGGTTTGCGCAAATGGCCCAGCCCGTTTCCGTCTGCCACCAGTGGTCCACCACAGGCACCCCCAGGATACGCGCAGCCCAGTGATAGGTGTCGGTGTCCAGGCGCTCGCCGGCGGCGAACAGGGTCTTCAGGCTGGAGGTGTCGTAGCGGGCCAGCAGCGCGGCCTCAGGATCCGCCTTGCGGATGGCACGCAGGGCGGTGGGCGCGGTGAAGAGAACATTGACCTTGTAGTCCTCGATAACCCGCCAGAACGCGCCGGCATCGGGAGTCCCCACCGGTTTGCCCTCGTACAGAACGGTTGTGGCGCCGGCCAGGAGCGGGCCGTACACAATGTAGGAATGTCCCACGACCCAGCCGACGTCGGACGCCGTCCACATCACGTCACCGGGCCCGACGTCGTAAATGTTTTCCATGGTCCAGCCGAGGGCCACTGCGTGGCCGCCGTTGTCCCGGACCACTCCCTTGGGGCTTCCCGTAGTGCCTGAGGTGTACAGGATGTAGAGCGGATCCGTGGCGCTGACATCCACCGGCGCAGCGGCTGCTGCCCCGGCCATTTGCTCGTCCCAGTCCAGCCAGCCAGCGAAGTCGGCGCGTTGAGCCGCGAAGCCGTCCCGTTCCTTGACCAGGACCCGGGTGCCTTCCGCGCCTGCGAGCGCGAGGGCCTCCGCCACTGCGGGCAGGTACTCCACGCGGCGGGACGGCTCGATTCCGCCGGAGGCGGTTACCACGGCCATGGGGGCGGCGTCGCAGATGCGCGCGGCCAGTTCCTTGGGCGCGAACCCGCCGAACACCACGGAATGGATGGCACCGAGACGCGCGGTTGCCAGCATGGCGATGGCTGCTTCGGGAATCATGGGCATGTAGATCACCACCCGGTCCCCCTTGCCCACGCCCTGCGCCCTCAGGACCCCGGCGAACCTGGCCACGAGATCGGTGAGCTCCGCGTAGCTGTACCGTTGCTTGGCGCCAAGCACGGCGGAGTCGTAGATCAGTGCGTCCTGGTCTCCGCGGCCCGCCTGGACGTGCCGGTCCAGCGCATTGAAGGCTGTGTTAAGGACGCCGTCCGGGTACCAGCTATAGAGCGGAGCACGGGCGCTGTCCACGGCCTGGTGCGGAGCCTGCGACCAGGACACCCGCCCTGCGGCCTCCAGCCAGAATTTGTCGGGCGTGGTGAGGCTGCGGTCGTAGGCGTCGCGGTAGCTGTTGGTGACCATGAAGAGTTCCTGTCCACTACGTTGTGTTGCGCCCATGCTATCCCCGACACAGGTCCGCAAACAAGGGCTGTGTATACATAAAGGATTATCTTCTGCCATTTTCACCAAATTACTGGGCTGGATGGGGTTTTATGTATACACTCAACAGGACTACCAACGAAGGGAGGCCGGATGCGCGCCAGCGACAGAGCCTATGCGGCACTGCGCGACGACATCATCGAATGGCGCCTCCGCCCCGGTACCGTCCTCGCTGAAGTCGAGCAGTCCGAACGCCTCGGCGTCTCGCGGACACCGCTGCGGGAAGCGCTGAGCCGCCTCACCGCGGAAGGGCTCACGACGACGGCCGGCGGCCGCGGCGTCGTCGTCACCGACATCTCACTGGAGGACATCGACGAACTGTTCGAACTCCGCGAAACGCTCGAAGGAAAGGCCGCCGCTCTGGCGGCAGAGCGAGGTGATGCCGCCGTTTTCCTGCAGCTGCAGCGCGAGCTTCTCGAAGCGCCCGCACTCATTAGCGCCATTGATCCGGCCCGCCACGAGTACTACGAGCTCGTGGCCCGTCTCGATTCGGCGATCGACGCCGCCATTTCCAACTCCTACCTGGCGCAGGCCATGCGGAGCCTGCGCGTGCACCTGGTCCGGGTCCGCCGGCTCGCCGCCGACGACTACGCGCGGCTAACAGCCGCCGCTGCCGAACACGCCGCCATCGCCGAGGCGATAGCAGCCGGCAACCCGCGGCTTGCCCAGGCCGCCACCACCATGCACCTGCACCGCAGCCTCTCCCACGTCAAAGCCACCCATACACCTCAATAACAAGGAGCCCCCATGGTCAAGGAACACCACGTCCGCGTGTACAAAAGCGAGGAAAACCTCCCCCGGGAAGACCAGCTCGCCCATAAAATCGCCGTGGTGGCGGCCGACCCCGTGCCTGTCACGGACGACGTCACCGACATGGTGATCAACCGCATCATCGACAACGCCTCTGTAGCCATTGCCTCGCTGAACCGCGCCCCGATCATCGCCGCGCGGGCACAGGCCCTGACCCATGGCCCCTCGACCAACGGCAAGGGCTCGAAGGTCTTTGGCATCGGCGAGCGCGTTTCCCCCGAATGGGCCGCGTGGGCCAACGGCGTGGCTGTCCGGGAGCTGGATTACCACGACACCTTCCTGGCTGCCGACTACTCCCACCCCGGCGACAACATCCCGCCGATCCTCGCCGTCGCCCAGCACGTGGGCTCCAACGGAGCGGACCTGATCCGCGGGATTGCGACCGGCTACGAGGTCCAGGTCAATCTGGTCAAGGCCATCTGCCTGCACAAGCACAAGATCGACCACGTGGCGCATCTCGGCCCGTCCGCCGCTGCCGGCATCGGCACGTTGCTGGGGCTCGACGTCGAAACCATCTTCCAGTCAGTGGGGCAGGCGCTGCACACCACCACGGCAACGCGGCAGTCGCGCAAGGGCGAGATCTCCACCTGGAAGGCCCACGCCCCCGCGTTTGCCGGCAAGATGGCCGTCGAATCCGCGGACCGCGCCATGCGTGGCCAGACCTCCCCCGTGCCGATCTACGAAGGCGAAGACGGCGTCATCGCCTGGATGCTCGACGGCCCGGACGCCTCCTACAGCGTCCCGCTGCCCGAAGCCGGTGAGGCCAAGCGGGCCATCCTGGACACCTACACCAAGGAGCACTCCGCCGAGTACCAGGCCCAGGCCTGGATCGACCTCGCCCGGAAACTCCACGGCGAACACCCCGAGGTCACCGACCCCGCAAACGTGAAGTCGGTCCTGATCAAGACCAGCCACCACACGCACTACGTGATCGGCTCCGGCGCGAACGATCCGCAGAAGTACAGCCCCACTGCCAGCCGCGAAACGCTGGACCACTCCATTCCTTACATCTTCACCGTTGCACTGCAGGACGGCGCCTGGCACCACGTGGACTCCTACGCCCCCGAACGCGCCGCCCGGCCCGACACCGTGGAGCTGTGGCACAAGGCCACCACGGTGGAGGATCCCGAATGGACCCGCCGGTACCACTCCCTGGACATCAACGAGAAGGCATTCGGCGGTTCCGTGGAGATCACGCTGGCCGACGGCACCGTCATCACCGACGAGATCGCCGTGGCGGACGCGCACCCACTGGGCGCCCGGCCGTTCGCCCGCAAGCAGTACGTGAACAAGTTCCGCACCCTCGCAGCCGGTTTGGTGGAGGACGAGGAGATCGAGCGGTTCCTCGACGCCGCTGCCCGGCTTCCGCAGCTGGCCGCCGGCGAGCTTGACCAGCTGAACATTACCGCCGCACCCGGCGTCATCGACCTCTCGGCCGCACCGAAGGGACTGTTCTAAATGCTGTACTCGAAAACCACGCCAGAGCAGAAGCGCATCAAGCTGCGGGAAATCCTGGCCTCCGGGACCGTCCAGCAGTTCCCAGGCGCGTTCAACCCCCTCTCGGCCCGGCTGATCGAGGAGAAAGGCTTCGCCGGCGTCTACATTTCCGGCGCCGTCCTGGCCAACGACCTCGGACTGCCGGACATCGGGCTGACCACACTCACCGAAGTGGCAACCCGGGCCGGGCAAATCGCCCGCATGACGGACCTGCCGGCCATCGTGGATGCCGATACCGGATTCGGCGAGCCGATGAACGTCGCCCGGAGCGTCCAGGAGCTGGAGAACGCCGGCCTAGCCGGCTGCCACATCGAGGACCAGTTCAACCCGAAGCGCTGCGGCCACCTGGACGGCAAGAACGTGGTGGACCTGGATACGGCCACCAAGCGCATCAGGGCCGCTGCGGACGCCCGGCGCGATGAGAACTTCCTGATAATGGCCCGCACGGACATCCGGGCGGTGGACGGGCTGGAGGCCGCCAAGGACCGTGCCCGCGCCCTGGTCGAGGCCGGCGCCGACGCCATCTTCCCGGAAGCGATGAAGGACCTGAGCGAATTCCAGGCCATTCGTGACGCGGTGGACGTGCCGATCCTGGCCAACATGACCGAGTTCGGGAAAAGCGCGCTGTTCACCGTGGACGAGTTGCAGGGTGTGGGCGTGAACATGGTGATATATCCGGTCACCCTGCTCCGTAGTGCCATGGGCGCTGCGGAGCGTACGCTGGAATCGATCAGGGCCGACGGAACGCAGGAGGCACAGGTAGGAAGCATGCTGACCCGCGTGCGGCTGTACGACCTCGTGGACTACGAGGCCTACAACCGCTTTGACACCGGCGTCTTCAATTTCCGGATCCCCGGAAGCGACTGACGCGCAACCCACACCCGGACCACCGGCCCCGGACGGCCGGTAAATCAGACGCAAGGAACGAAGGAGTTCAGCATGGCTGAAGAAGAGATCAAAAAGGGCCTCGCCGGCGTCGTGGTGGATTACACCGCCGTCTCCAAGGTCAACTCGGACACGAACTCGCTGCTGTACCGGGGCTATCCGGTCCAGGAACTCGCAGCAAGATGCAGCTTCGAGGAGGTCGCGTACCTGCTCTGGAACGGCGAGCTACCGGATGCCGGGCAACTGGCCGCGTTCACGGCCCGGGAGCGCGCCGGCCGCCCCTTGGATCCCGTGGTGAAGCAGGTGGTCGACACTTTGCCGGTCACGGCGCATCCCATGGATGTTTGCCGGACGGCTGCCTCCGTGATGGGCGCGCGCCATGAACTTGCCGAGGACTCCTCCCGGGAGGCCAACATGGCCAAGGCCGTGGACCTGTTCGCGGCCATGCCCGCCGTCGTCGCCTATGACCAGCGGCGCCGGCGCGGGCAGGAACTCGTGGAACCCCGCGAGGACCTTGGCTACTCCGCCAACTTCCTGTGGATGGCCTTCGGTGAGGACGCCGTGGCGGAGGTCGTCGAAGCCTTCAACGTCTCGATGATTCTCTACGCCGAGCACTCCTTCAACGCCTCCACGTTTACGGCGCGCGTCATTACATCCACCCTGGCTGATCTGCACTCGGCGGTGACCGGCGCGATCGGTGCACTGAAAGGTCCGCTGCACGGCGGCGCCAACGAAGCCGTCATGCACACCTTCGACGAGATCGGCATCAGGTCCGAGGAATCCCTGGAGGAGGCCGCAGCCAGGGCCAAGGCCTGGATGGAAGACGCCCTGGCCCAGAAAAAGAAGGTGATGGGCTTCGGGCACCGCGTCTACAAGCACGGCGACTCCCGCGTGCCCACCATGAAGGCTGCCCTGGACAAGATGATCGCGCACTACGGCCGTCCCGAACTGCTGGGGCTGTACAACGGGCTCGAGTCCGCGATGGATGAGGCCAAGGGCATCAAGCCGAACCTGGACTACCCGGCCGGCCCCACCTACCACCTCATGGGCTTCGACACAGAAATGTTCACGCCGCTGTTCGTCGCCAGCCGGATCACCGGCTGGACTGCCCACATCATGGAACAGGCCGCTTCCAACTCGCTGATCCGCCCCCTGAGCGCCTACAACGGCCCGGAGGAACGGCACGTCCCGTAGCTTCGATTTGCCTTCCGAGCGTACGACGCCGGGCCGGTCACCTTTTCGGGTGACCGGCCCGGCGTCGTTTCAGCAGGCCTCAGGACGTGATCTGCAGGCTCCGGATCATTGCCTTCAGTTTCAGGTATTCGGGTGTCTCCATGTAGGCCCTGGCCTCTGCCACGCTGGCAAACCGTGGTTCGGAGGCGTTTTGGACGGCCCGGTCTGCGAAGGACAACATTCCCCGCGGTGTGCCCGTGACCACTGTGTACATCAGGCAGTTGTCCTGCACTGACCCGCTGGACTTGTCCACCAGCCCCACCTGGTAGCTGAGTCCCTCGCCGTCGGACGTCTGGTCCATCACCCGGTAGGAGAACCGGACTGCCCGCTGTGCGGCCCAGTCTGCTGTCAGAGATGACGAGGCCGTATCAAGCTCAGTTATCTTGTGCGTCCCGTCCGTGCAGGCGCCGCCCAGGCCGCCGACTGCACCGTGCACGAAATCCGCCACCGTCTTGCCCGCCCCGTCGGTCACCCGGATTCCCGAGCCCGGGTAGTCAGGCGTTCCGACAGTGACATCCTTCGCGGTCCAGCCCTGCGGCAGAACGAAGCTGGCCTTCCCGTCCTGGCTGACAAAGCGTGGGCTGATGGCCGTTTTGGCTGGCTGCAGTGCAAGGGAGATCAGCATGCGTTTGACGTCCTGGTACTCCTGCGTCCCCATGTAGGCCTTGGCCTCGGCAAGGGAATCAAACGTGAGCGGAGCGTCTTTTCCGTCGGCCATGAGCCAGGTGGTGTCGCCAAACTGCGGGATCGGAACGTTTTCCGGGCCCAGGATACCGTTGTACAAGCCACACGTGGTCGTTTGCGGAGCCAGGTCCTCGTCGGCAAGTGCCAGCGAGCCGTAGACCTTGTCTCCCTCTATGACGCGGAAGACAAAGGCGGACGGACCTTGGGCGGAATCCTGGCGCTTCCCGGCTTTCTGCGGGATGTCCACGACCACCGAGTCGAGGGTCTGGTATGGCTTCGGGTCCGGGCACGCTGGACCACCCGCTGAGTCATAGAGCAACCGCAGGGTGGCCCTGGTCTTGCCGGCGGCATTCTTCACTTCGACTGTGTTGTAGGAACCCCCGTCGATTGTGTGCGGGGCCTCTGACACGCTCCAGCCGGCGGGGTGTTCGAAGGTTGCCTGGCCGGTGGCGTCCGTGAAGGTGGTCCAAGCAACTGGCGCCGGGACCGGCTTCTGCGGAGGCGTCTCGGTCGCCGGCGTAGCTGCAGGGGTGGTCCGTGTTGCCGTCGGCTTCGCTGTTGCTGCTGCCGTGGTTTCAGACACGGTGGGCGCAACGGGGCCAGCGGGAGCGGGCGCCGAGGTCAGGGTCCCGAGGTTCGCTGCCACCAGGATGCCGGCCGTCACCGCCGCAGCGGTCAATGTAAGCACGCCGGCCAGGCGCGCCCGGCGCCTTTTCCGGTCCTCGAACCTCACCACGTCGGCGGGCAGGCTGTCGCTGAACATGGGCGCCCCTGCAAGCACTCTGCGCAGGGCCGCGTCAGCGTCGGGCACCTCTGCCGGGTCGTGACGGAGCGGGTCGGTCCCGGAAATCAGATTCTGGATCGGATCCATGTCATGCCCCCATCTTCTGCGTGATCGATCCGGCTGCCACCGGCATTTGCTTGCGGAAGGCGGCCCGCGCGCGGTGCAGACGTACCCTCGCGGCGGATTCGCTGCACTGAAGCACGCCCGCAATCTCCGCCATGCTCAGCTCGTCCCAGTAGGCCAGTTGGAGGATGTCGCGCTCACTCTCACGCAGGGCGGCCATCGCGTCCTGGACCACGAGGTCCCCGGACTCCCCGCCGGAGCGCAGCTCCGCCGCTGCCCGGAGCTTCTCCTGCAGCGCCAGCAGCCTGTCACGGCTGCGGTACGCGTTTCCAATCAGATTCCGCGCCACCGTCAACAGCCACGCGATGTCTGTCCGGGGCTCGTCACCCCATTTCTGCCAGACAACACGGAAGACGTCTGCTGCGAGCTCTTCAGCAAGCTCTGCCGACTCCACGCGCCGCCGGACGAATCTGTAAACCCGCGGATAGCTTTCCCTGTGAACGGCGACGAACGCCAGTTCGCGTTCCGATTCCACGCATCCCCCAAAACGAATGAAGTAGTGTCCTGCTTGGCAGGCTAACCGTATTGTTTCCGCTCCGGGGCCGGCTGTTACACACCCCGCGAAGAATATTCAGCGGAGGCCACAGTCTGGTTGTCATCGTTCAGGGTGATGACCGCAGCCACCGCTTCGCCACCCAGCGCGGCGGGGAGCCAGTGCTCGGCGTCCTGCCACATGCGCTCCAGGGGAAGCGCGGAGACAAGAAACCATTCCGGAATAATTTCTTCACTCTCCACGGGGTCGCCGATCCATCGGCGCGCGGTAAACAAGCGGGTGGACATGTTCCATTCCGGCCGGGCGGGAAAGACGAATTCGATCAGCCCGGCGTCGCGAAGGTCTTCCTCCAGGACCACCATTCCGGCTTCCTCGTGGACCTCACGGCAGGCCGCCTGCGCGTCGGTTTCGCCCTCCTCCACATGGCCGCCCAGGCCCACGATCTTCCCTATCCCGAACCCGGTCTTCTTAAGACCCAGCAGGACCTCCGGGCCCGCCGCACCGTCGCGAAGCATGAAACAGAGGGTTACGGGTGTCGACGTCATGGATAAACAGTAGCCCTCGCCCGGTCCGGTCCTGGGCGTCACGTCGGGATGCTGCGTGCGGCCCTACGCCTAGCCCAAAGCCCTCGGGTGGGCCGCGGCATAGATTTCGCGGAGCGTGTCTGCCGTCACGAGGGTGTACACCTGTGTGGTGGTCACGGACGCGTGGCCCAGAAGTTCCTGGACCACCCTGACATCCGCTCCGCCTTCGAGCAGATGCGTGGCGAACGAGTGGCGAAGGGTGTGCGGCGAGACGTCCTTGGTGATGTTCGCCTTCTCCGCGGCAGCCTTCAGGATGGTCCAGGCGCTCTGCCTGCTGATGCGCCCACCCCTGGCGTTGAGGAAGAGCGCCGGCGTGCCCTTGCCTTTCGCTGCCAGCAGGGTGCGGCCCCGGACAAGGTAGGCGTCGAGTGCCCTGGCCCCATACGATCCGAGCGGAACCAGGCGCTCCTTGGAACCCTTGCCGAACAGCCGCACGATCGCCGGTCCGGCCTCGGCAGGCTGCAGGGAGACGTCGTCCACATCCAGTCCCACGGCCTCGCTGATGCGGGCACCGGTGGAATAGAGGAATTCAAGCAGTGCCCGGTCCCGCAGCCCGGTGGCGGTGTCGGTCCCGGCGGCTTCAAGAATCCTGGTGACTTCATCCACGGTGATGGCCTTGGGCAGCCTCTTCCCGGGCATTGGCGGGTGGACGTCGCTGGCCGGATCCGCCGTCGTCGTTCCTTCCAGCGCCCAGAACTTGTGCAGTCCCCGGACGGCGACCACGGTGCGGGCCGCCGAGCGTACGCCCAGGGGCGTCCCGCCGTCGGAACCGTCAGACAATGCCTGCGCGAAGCCCGTCACATGGTGGCGAGTGACGTCGCCGGGGCGGTTAATGCCTTCTGCGGCCAAGAAGTTGGAGTAGCGGGCAAGATCGCGGCGGTAGGCGGACAGGGTGTTGGCAGCGAGGCCGCGCTCCACACCCATGTGCTGGAGGTAGTCGGTCACGGCGCGGTCGATCGCCGTCCGCGGACGATCCTGGCTCGGGCGGCCCGGGGCCGGCGAAGCCTCAGCTGCTGCCGTGACTGCTGTCATCAGCGCTGGCTGGGATGGGCCGGCCAGGGCGCGTTGGCCGGCCGCAGATCGCCGAAGCCGTCTGCCTTCGCTGTTGCGGCGGCAAGGATTCCGACGACGGCGGACGGGTTGTGCAGGCGCCCTTCCAGCACCGCTGCCACCGCTTCCTCGAGCGGAATCCAGTGCAGTTCGATTTCTGCCTCTTCATCCGTGCGCACGTGAAGTTCGTGGTCCGGCACTTCGGTGAGCCCGCGGGCGAGGTAGATGCGGATCGCCTCGCTAGAGGATCCGGGTGAGTTGAAGAAATCCACCAGGACGTTCCAGGTGCTGGCCACGAGGTCCGCCTCTTCGGCGAGCTCCCGGGCGGCTCCCACCACGAAGTCCTCACCCTCCACGTCCAGCAGGCCCGCCGGGATCTCCCAGAGGTCCATTCCCACCGGGTGCCGGTACTGCTTGATCAGCAGCACCTCGCCGGCGTCATTCATGGGAAGCACGGCCACTGCCCCGGGGTGGTCGATGTAATCGCGGACCAGGGGGTCGCCCTCGTCGGTGAGCTTGAAGCTGTCGCTGACGACGTCCCAGATCCGGCCCTCGTAGACCTTCTCGGTGGACAGCAGACGGCGCGGGCTCGGCGCATCCGAAACCTGCCGTGCAGCAGGAGTGTTTTCAGAATTACCGGGCATCGCGCCGTCCTCCGTCGTTGGTGCTCTGGTCTACTTTGCGGTTACTTTGCGGGCTGTTGCTGCCGTCCCCGTTGCTTTCGTCCCCGTCACGTCCGTGCCCGTCACGCCCGCAGGGGTCTCGGAGATCCGAGCTGCAGAGGCCAGGGCGCCGTTGTCGGCGCTGCCGCTCTGGTGTTCCAGCGCAGCCTTGACCAGTCCGGCGAAGAGCGGGTGCGGCCGGGTGGGGCGCGAGCTCAGTTCGGGGTGGGCCTGCGTGGCGACGTAGTACGGGTGTACTTCGCGGGGCAGTTCCACGTACTCGACGAGCTTCCCGTCCGGGGATGTTCCGGAGAACACGAGGCCCTGGGCGGCGATCTGCTCGCGGTACTTGTTGTTGACCTCGTAGCGGTGGCGGTGGCGTTCGCTGACGGTGGTGGTGCCGTACGTCTCCGCGATGACCGAACCTTCGTCCAGCTTGGCTTCGTACAGGCCCAGGCGCATGGTGCCGCCAAGGTCTCCCTTGCCTTCGACGATGTCCAGCTGCTCTTCCATCGTGGCGATCACCGGGTACTTGGAGTCCGGCTCGAATTCGCTCGAAGAAGCACCTTCGAGGCCAACCACATTGCGGGCGTACTCGATGACCATGCACTGCAGGCCGAGGCACAGGCCCAGTACCGGAAGCCGGGTTTCCCGGGCGAACTTCAGGGCGCCCAGCTTGCCCTCGAGGCCTCGGATGCCGAAGCCGCCGGGAACGCAGATGGCGTCTACGCCGTCCAGCGACCTGACGGCGCCTTCGTGGGTTTCGCATTCGTCGGACGGGACCCAGCGGATCTTGACCTTGGCGTCATTGGCGAAGCCGCCGGCGCGCAAAGCCTCCGTGACGGAGAGGTAGGCATCCGGCAGGTCGATGTACTTACCTACGAGGGCAATTTCAACCTCGTGCTTGGGGTTGTGGACGGCTTCCAGCAGCTTGTCCCAGCTGGTCCAGTCCACGTCCTTGAAGGGCAGGTCCAGGGCGCGGACGATGTAGGAGTCCAGTCCCTGGGAGTGCAGCGTCTTGGGGATGTCGTAGATGCTCGGGGCATCCGGGCAGCCGATGACGGCGTCGATGTCGACGTCGCACATGCGGCCGATCTTGTCGCGCATCGGCTGCGGGACTTCGCGGTCCGAACGGATCACGATCGCCTCCGGCTGAATACCGATGGAGCGCAGCGCCGCAACGGAGTGCTGCGTTGGCTTGGTCTTCAGTTCCTGCGACGGGCCGATGTACGGCACGAGGGAAACGTGGAGGAAAAAGACATTTCCGCGGCCGATGTCCTGGCGGACCTGGCGGGCGGACTCAAGGAAAGGCTGCGACTCGATGTCGCCTACCGTGCCGCCGATCTCGGTGATGATGACGTCGGGGGCGTTCTTGCCCTCGGCCGGCAGGCGCATCCGGCGCTTGATTTCATCGGTGATGTGAGGGATGACCTGGACGGTGTCACCCAGGTACTCGCCGCGGCGTTCCTTGGCGATGACCGTGGAGTACACCTGGCCAGTGGTGACGTTGGCCGAGCCTTCGAGGTTTTCATCGAGGAAGCGCTCGTAGTGGCCGACGTCGAGGTCGGTTTCGGCGCCATCGTCTGTGACGAAGACCTCGCCGTGCTGGAAGGGGTTCATCGTTCCCGGATCCACGTTCAGATAGGGATCGAGCTTCTGCATAGTTACAGACAAACCGCGTGCCCGCAGCAGGTGGCCGAGGCTCGAAGCCGTCAGTCCCTTGCCTAGCGAGGACGCCACACCACCGGTGACGAAGATGTGTTTGGTCGTCTTGGACGAGCCCGGGAACCGGGAATTTACACGGGAATTTGATCGCTGCACCACGGAATTCGAGCCTATCATCAATTGAGCCTTCCACGGATCGGGTAACGCGTCCCCAAATGCCTCAGTCTTCCGTGTCCGGGCGCTGGGGGCAAGGGCAGTGTGGGCAAGGGCCCTCCGGGCAAGGGCACCTGCGGCTCAGGCCCGTTGGGGCAGCAGCTTGGCATCGTCCAGCAGCTCCTGCGCATGCGCCTGCGCGGTTTCGGAGTCCTCCTGGCCGGCGAGCATCCGTGCCAGTTCCCTGACCCGCTCGGGCTCGTCCAGCAGTTGGACGTCACTGGAGGTGAACCCGGTGGCGGTGCCGCCGTCGGAGCCCCGCACGGAGGTCTTGGTGACCCGGATGTGCTGGTCCGCGAAGGCGGCCACCTGCGGCAGGTGGGTGACCACGAGCACCTGGACGTGGCGGGCCAGCATGGCCAGCCGGCGCCCGATTTCGACGGCGGCGCGGCCGCCGACACCCGCATCCACTTCGTCGAACACGAAGGTGGGGACAGGATCAACGGCTGCCAGCACCACCTCGATGGCGAGCATGACCCGGGAAAGCTCACCGCCGGAGGCGCCCTTGCCCAGCGGCCGCGCGGGAGCCCCCGAGTGCGGCCGCAGCAGGAAGGAAATCTCGTCCGCGCCGTAGGGGCCCAACTGGCCAGCGGCCTCGAGGTTGATGACCAGGGTGGCATCCGCCATGGCGAGGGCCTTCAGCTCAGCGCTGACCCTGGCCGAGAGCTCCTTGGCCGCCTTGGCCCGAATTTTGCTGATCGCAGCGGCCCGTTTTGTGAGTTCCGCCTCCGCCCGTGCCACTTCGGCGTCAAGGGCCTCGATCCGGGTGGAGTCGTCCTGCAGTTCATCGAAGCGGACGCGGGCGTTTTCCGCCCAGACGAGGACTTCATCGATGCTCGGCGCGTACTTGCGGACAAGTTTTGCCAGTGCGGCACGGCGGTCTTCGATCTCGGCCAGCCGCTCCGGGCCTTCCGAATCCAGGCCGGCCTGATAGCTGGCAAGCTCCGTGGCGATGTCGTTGAGCAGGAAGCCCACCTCCGCGAGGCGCGCGGCGGCCGCGCCAAGCTCTTCGTCATGCTCCGATACGTTCTCCAGCGTCCGCTTTGCCGCATCCACGAGGGTCGTGGCGTCGCCGGTGTCGCCGAAGTCCTCGGCGATGAGTGCCTGGTGTGCGGTGGTGGCCGCGATGCGGAGTTCCTCGACGTTGGCCAGCTTCACGGCCTCGGCCTTGAGGGTGTCGTCTTCGCCCGGCTGGGGGTCAACGGCGTCGATTTCCGCCAGCGAAATCTCGAGCGACTCGGCCTCGCGGAGCCGGTCCCGCGCTGCGCTGCGGAGCGCTTCCAGCTCGGCCTGGCTGGACTTCCATGAGCCGTAGAGTTCCTGGAAGCCGCCCAGGGTTGCGGCCAGGTTCTCCCCCGCGAACTTGTCCAGTGCTTCGCGCTGGGCGGTCGCGCTCTTCAGCCTGATCTGGTCGGACTGTCCGTGCACCACCACAAGCGATTCGCCGATTTCGGCGAGCACGCCCACGGGGGCAGACCGACCGCCAAGGAACGCACGGCTGCGTCCGTCCGCCCCCAGGCGCCGTGACAGCAGCAGTTCCGCCCCGCCGTCGAACTCCTCGATCTCGGCGCCGGCGTCCCGGGCGCGTCCCAAGGCAAAATGCCCGGTGTCGAGCCTGACCACGGCTTCCGCGGAGGCGCTCTTGGCGCCGCTGCGGACGGCACCGGCGTCGGACCGGGCACCGAGCAACAGCCCGACGGCGGTAACCACCATGGTCTTGCCGGCGCCGGTCTCGCCGGTGACAACGCTCAGTCCGGGGCCCAGCGGCAGCGTGGCGTCGGTGATGACGCCCAGGTCGCGGATTCTCAGTTCTTCAAGCATGGATCACTTCCCCGTCGGAGGATCGGAATCTTCATCAGGCCCGGCGAAAGGCTGCGCGGCCCGAGGCAGGCCGTCAAGGCTTGGCGCGGACAGTGGCGCCATGGGCCGGGGCGTGCGCACGATCGGCACCGGGCCGGTGTGCACCTCCTCGGACTGCGGCACGGGGCCGCGCCAGCCGTGAATCGGCAGTTGGAACTTGCGGACGAGCCGCCCCGAAAACGGCGTCTGGTGGGTGCGCGCCAAGCGGACGGGAGTAGCTGACTTGGTGACCTCAACACGGGCGCCGGGCGGAAGGTCAACCGAGCGGCGGCCGTCGCACCACAGCACGCCCTGGGCGTCCGTCCGGTTCAGGACCTCCACAGCCAGCCGTGACCGGGGCGAGACCACCAGTGGCTTGGCGAACAGTGCATGGGCGCTGATGGGGACGATCACCAGGGCTTCGACTTCAGGCCACACGACCGGGCCGCCGGCAGAAAAGGCGTAGGCCGTGGACCCCGTGGGCGTGGCGAGTACCACGCCGTCGCAGCCAAAGGACGTCAGCGGACGCTCATCCACTTCGGTGACCACCTCGAGCATCCGTTCCCGGTTCCCTTTTTCGATGGCCGCCTCGTTGAGGGCCCACGTGTGCCAGATTTTCTGACCGCGCACCCAGACCTGGACGTCGATGGTCATCCGCTCCTCCACCGTGTAGTCGCGGCTGGCGATCCATTCGACGGTCTGCGTGAGGTCTGCCCTCTCGCTTTCGGCCAGGAAGCCGACGTGGCCCAGGTTCACGCCGAGCAGGGGAACGTCCACTTCGCGGACCAGTTCCGCGGCGCGAAGGATGGTGCCGTCACCGCCGAGCACCATGACGAGCTCGACGTCGGGCAGTTGGACGTGGTCGTGCAGGACCTCGACAGGCTGCTCCAGCCGCCCGAAGAAACCCTCCATGTCGCCCAGTTCTGACTTTTGCATCACCGGGATAATGCCGGAAGCGTGCAGCTGGGCGCACGCTTCCCAGGCAGCCTTCAGGGACTCTTCGCGGCCGGTATGGGCAAGTACCAGTACACGCCTGCTCATCGGTTCCGCTCTCTAGTGGTTCGGCCAGATATTTCCGAGCAACGCAGCCACTGCTGCGTCCCGCTCTTCGATCTTAGGCAAGTCTTCGGCAATTCTTCGTTTTATCCACAGGAAGTATTCGACATTTCCGTCCTGCCCGGGCAGCGGACTCGTGGCCAGTCCGCGCAGTTCCAGGCCTGCGTCGATGGCAGCACTCGCCACTTTACCGACAGCCATCCGGCGTTCGCGCTCTGAGGTGACCACGCCGGTGCGTCCCAGCCGGTCCTTGCCGATCTCGAACTGAGGCTTGACCATGAGCACCAGGTCACCGCCGGGGCCGGTGCACGCCGCCAGCGGCGCCAGGACCAGTGTCAGCGAAATGAAGGACAGGTCCGCCACCGTCAGCTCAACGGTGCCGCCGATGTGGTCCGGGTCCATATAGCGGACGTTCAGTCCCTCATAGACGCTCACCCGAGGATCGCTGCGGAGCTGAGGCACCAACTGGCCGTGCCCGACGTCGACCGCCACCACATGGGCGGCGCCCCGCCGCAGCAGGACGTCGGTAAAGCCGCCCGTGGAGGCACCGGCGTCAAGGCACCTTTTGCCCCCGACAACGACGGCGGGAAACGCGTCCAGCGCGCCGGCCAGCTTGTGGCCGGCCCGGCTGACGTAGGTGTCGGTGGCATCTTCCGCCACCGTGAGCTCACGGTCGTCCGGCACTTGGAGCGACGCCTTCGCCAGCACGTCGCCGGCAGAAGACACCTTGCCCTCGGCGATGAGCCGCGCCGCATGCGTGCGCGACCGCGCAAGGCCGCGGCTGACGAGCATCTGGTCGAGTCTGATCATGTCAGGCGGCGCCGGCCCCGGACGGAGTGTCATCGTTCAGCGCTTCGAGCAAGGCGTCGTGCATCGCTGTGTAGGCCGCAGGATGCTCGGAAACGGGCAATCCGGGGATCTCCCGCACCTGGTCCAGGATCTCGTGGACCGTGCCGTCGACAACGGAGATGCCCTCGGATCCACCCGCGCCAGAATCGGCGGGCGGCGGTTCAGGCCAGGACACCAACGAGGCAGCCTCGACGTGCGAGTCAGGATTCAGCTCTGTCATGGCACCAGTCTATTGACCGAGCCATTCAAGCACGGGAGCTGTGGCCTCTGCAGCGTTCGGGTGCGCCTCCCACCAGGCGGCACAGGCTGCACGCCACGAATCGAGGCTTTCCTTGTTGCCGCTGATGCGTACACTCTCTCCGACTACTGAGGCAGTCGAATCACCGCAGCGGAACGCGCCGCCGTCATTCTCCACCGCGGGATACGGCTGGTACAGCCCGGTCAGGTCCTGGATGACGAAGGCGGGCCGTTCGTCCGTGCGCGCCGCCAGGATCGATTCCCGGGTGTCGACGCCGGTCAGGACGGCCACTGTGGCGAAGCCGGCTCTGTTGCCGCCCAGGATGTCGGTATCCAGCCGGTCGCCCACCACGAGCGGCCGCTCCGCCCCGAGGCGCTTGGCCGCAGCGTGGAACAGCGGAGCTTCGGGCTTGCCTGCGACACGCGGCGCCTGGCGCGTTGCCGCCGTGACGGCGGCAACGAGGGTGCCGTTACCGGGCGCCATTCCGCGGGCCTGGGGAATGGACATGTCCGTGTTGGTGGCCACCCACAATGCCCCGCCGGCCACGACGTACGCAGCTTCCGCCAAGTCCTTCCACCCGATTTCCGGGTTGAAGCCCTGCACCACGGCCACAGGGTTGCCCTCGGCGCTATGCACGGGTTTGAGGCCCACGAGCGCGATTTCGTGGGCAAGGGCCGGGCTGCCGGTGATCAGGATGGCGGATCCGGCCGGAACCAATGATGCCAGCAGCTCGGCTGCAGCCTGCGAGGAACTCACCACCTGGTGGTCTTCGGCGGGGGCGCCGAGTTCACGCAGGTGGGCAGCGACCTGCGCCGGCGTCCGGGAGGCGTTGTTGGTCACGTAACCAAGGCCGACGCCGACGCCATCCAGTCGCCGCAGCGATTCCACCGCTCCCGGGATGGCATGGGGGCCTGCGTAGACCACACCGTCCAGATCGGAGAGCAGTGCGTCGAACCGCGAAATCAGGTGTGTGTCATCCATTCGTGCCTAGTCCTCCGAACCTTCGGGCCTGCGGTCCTCGTGGTCCGATTCGTATTCTTCAGGCTGGATGTCACCGGTCTGGGCGTCACCGGCGTGGGCGTCACCGGCGTTCTCTGACTCCATTTCCTCGGCGTCGTCCGTCTCAGCGGAGTCGGCGTCGGACTCGGCGTCATCGGACTCAAAGTAGTCGGAGCCGGCGTCGTCAACGTTGTCAATCGCTGACGACTGATCGGCCGCGGAGCCGGCGGCACCGGCCTCCGGGCTGGCCTCGGCAGCCTGCTGCGCGGAAGAAGGGCGTGCCTGCTCGGGAGCCGCGTCTGCGGCAGCCTGGGTTATCAGCCGCCGGCGTTCGGCTTCCTCGCGTGCCTCCTCTTCCTCGTCCCAGCCGAGGTCGATGATGTCTGGTTCCTCGGATATTCCGGTGCCCAGGGCATCCTCGGCGACCGTGGCCTGGCGTTGCCACTTCCCGGCCTCGGCTCCACGTCCGGCGGCGCCCAGGGCATCTGCGTAGGCCCGGAACAGCCGCGGGCTGTAGGAGAAGGCACGATTGATGTCCAGTTGCGGGATCTCCAGCTCGGCGACGGCAGCATCAAGCTGTCCGAGGTCCGAGCGGGCACCGGAGGCGACTATGGCCAGCTCCACCTTGCCCGGTGCGTCCAGGTCCTGGGCTTCCTCCGAGCGGACAACGTCCAAGGCACGGTCGGGCCGCCCGAGGCCACGTTCGCAATCCGCCATGACGGGCAGGTGCACGTTGGAGCCGCTGATCCTGCGGTAGGTCCGGAACTCACGCAGAGCTTCGCCGTAGTGTCCGGCGGCGTAGGCCGTCAGGCCCACGGCTTCGCGGACAGCCGCGAGGCGCCCGCCGCGCCGGCTGGCGGCCAAGGCGTGCTGGAAGGCGAGCTCGGGCTCTTCGTCGATGAGGCGACCGGCCATCACAAGGTGGCGGGCCACCCATTCAGCGCTCTTGGCTTCAAGGGTCTTGATCTGGTGCTGTGTGGCGCGGTCCAGCTCCTTGCCCGTGACATCCTCGTCGATCTCGGGAGAACGCTCACGGTCCGGGCGGTTGGCGCTGCGCAGGTCCCGGGCGTTGGGGACACGGACCGGGCGATCTTCGTCCCTGTCGCGGCCGAACTGGCGCGGGCCGGAGTCGCCTCGGTCAAAGCTGCGGGGTGCCCTGTCCTGCCTGTCGCCGAACGGCTTACGGTTGTCGCCGCCGCCAAAGCTGCGGCGGTCGCCTTCGCCTTCACGGCGCGGACGGTCACCGAACGGCTTACGGTCACGGTCACCGAAACTGCGGCGGTCGCCTTCGCCTTCACGGCGCGGACGGTCACCGAACGGCTTACGGTCACGGTCACCAAACGGCTTACGCTCACCCTCACCTTCACGGCGCGGACGATCACCGAACGGCTTACGGTCACGGTCACCAAACGGCTTACGCTCACCCTCACCTTCACGGCGCGGACGATCACCGAACGGCTTACGCTCACGATCGCCAAACGGCTTACGCTCACCCTCACCTTCACGGCGCGGACGATCACCGAACGGCTTACGCTCACCCTCACCTTCACGGCGCGGACGATCACCGAACGGCTTACGCTCACGATCGCCGTCGGGACGGCGGGGGCCATCTGAGCCCCGCCCGTCCTGGGCGCGGAATCCGCGCGGATCTCCACCGGAGTTGTTGGTGCCACGGAATGATCCGCCGTTGGAGCCGCGGTCACCTCCGGAGTGTCGGCGGTCTTGTCCGCCGCGATTGCCGCCGTTGTGCTCAGCCATGGTGGATTCCTCCTGTAGTGAGCCGACCACTGGCGCAATGCGCAGCCGCTCTTATCCTTGTTTTCTTGTCCGTGCGCAACCCGAGGTAAAGCACCACGAAGCTCGCATACCTCATGCAATTCTAGGCGAGAGCCCGCGGGACGACTAACGGGAAAGCCGCCAGAAGGAGCTTCGTGGGAATGCTCACAACCAGGTTCCTGGTGGACCCCAACGGCGTCGGCGCAGGAAGTGAGAGACGGTTCATCGTCTAGCCATCGACGCTCTCTCACTTCCTGCGGGGAGAATTACGGACGCTCCCCTCACTTCCTGCGGGGAGAATTACGGACGCTCCCCTCACTTCCTGGGGGAAAGTCACCGACGCTCTCTCACTTCCTGCGGGTACGACGGCGGCGTGCTTGCCTGGGTGCCCGGGCCGACCTTGGTGGGGTGAGAGAGCGTTGCCCAGGAAGCTGCAGGAAGTGAGTGAGGGTCCCTTGTTTCGGGTGCAGGAAGTGAGAGAGCGTGCCTATAAATCTCGGCCGGTGCAAACCCCTGCCGTTGAGTCTGCCGGCACCGCGGCCGGGCAGTGGCGGGGCCGTGCTGGCAGGGCCCGTCGACTCCGGGGGGATATTTGGGGTTAAAGAGCGAAGGCCCCGACATTTGCTGTCGGGGCCTTGGCCGTAAATAGTGTCCGGCGGTGACCTACTCTCCCACACC